>NZ_JBSMDE010000005.1:0-12531 GCF_056497305.1 Caldithrix sp.
CACTGCATGTGGCGGCAGATGGTTAAAGGTCACAAAGTGCGTAAATCGATCCGGCTCCAGAGGGCTGGCTGCGTAATAGGGATTGGGAAAGACGTTGATCTTTTCCACATCCTTCTTCATCAATTCCGGATCATTTTCGATTTTACCCGGCGCTGTGAATGAAAAGGTTAAATCTTCATCCACAGATTTAGTGGTGATAAATCGAATTACGGTTCCATTTTCTGGTAAACTTCTGGAGCCTCCAAAATCACAAATGATAATGTTAGACAAAACTTCCTGGCTATTATTCCACCATTCATAATTAAATGTACCACTGGTGATATCCTGCACAAATGCCTGATAACTTCCTTTTTCGTTAAGAGGCCGGCGGATATCAATCCAATCCGTAGCGGGAAATCCAAACACCGGGTCGGTATTCTTAAATCCAAAAGAGCCGGGCACTCCATTGCCCGAATAGCCTCCGGTTAAACAGCGCAGGTCATCTGAAAAATCGTCGTAAGTTTCAATCCCCACATCCCAGGCTTCAAACGGCACCTGGGCAGCTACCTTATTGCTGTCATCATCCCACCATACATAATATCCGTCTGTACGGCCAAAACGCAATTCAAAATCATGCTCCTTTGCATTACCGATGTTTAATGTTAATCGATCAAGCGCTCCGGCATCACCGCCAGCGCTAACATAAAACCGATGATCGCCGTCACTCCAGGCGCTCAAACTATGCCAGACGCTATTCCCACCATATGGGGCCCCAATATGATCCATTTCTTCATCTGGAAATCCTTCCGGATATCGGGCATTGGCTACCTCAACGATCGCTTTTAGCGTGGGCTTTGGTTGCCACACCTTAACCAACAATCCATCGGCAAGCAATTGATCATCATTCACGTTGGGACTCCCGTAACTTTTTTCAACCAGTTTAATTATTTGCTTTTTCAAAACAACTTTGTTTAAGGTCTCATCTTTAAGATTCCAGCGCCATTGCCCATACGTTTGGGAAGTAGTGTCCAGTTCATAGGTAAAATACACTTTGTAATCATGCCCTGTAACTTCGGCCGGATCAATAACCTTCACTTCACATTGCACATCACTCTCTTTATAGGCATTCACCTCTATGGCCTGCTCAGTATCTGTCTGATAACGATAGCCCGGTTTTTCATCCTGAATGGTTACCTTAATCACCTGATAGCCGGACTCAATGGAAGGTTGATCATTTTCCAATGGATTATAATTATAGGCCGTAACAGCAAAGTAATAAGTCGATCCCCGATAAAAGGGTCGTTTATTAACAGAATCAGCTCGAGCAATAAAATAGTGCTGAATCCCGGTATCGTTACCTTCCTGTAAAGGAAAGCGGATATAGCGGCCTTTTTCCGGGAAATAACGCAATCCTTCGATGGTAAAAACGCCATTTATTACATCAAAAGTGGCTAATTTAACGGCGCCATGATCATCAATAGAATCGCTGTTATCGGGTAGTTGATAAACGTTATATCCCTCAAATCGATAGCCGGCACGCACCTTGTTTTCAATTTCCCTTACGCTCTTTTCATTCCAGCCCCAGTTGAGCACCACATAATCATTAAAAGGCGAGGCTTTTACAAGCGGCGCTGGCGGTGCGGGATTCATATTTTTAAATTTATTCCGTACTATCTTCTTTAAAAATTTATTAATCCCTTTTATTTGTGTAATTCCCTGACGGTGATCTTTACCATATCCTCCAATTACGGCATAGATAATTTCTTTGCTTTCACCTGGTCGCATTGTAAATGGCCCGGAATTAACCATAAGTCGTCTATCTCCAGGCGCAAAATTCCAGCCCCGCCCATCCACATCCCCCCATTGGCCCTGGGGATCATTTACCGGATCTCCGCTTAACGGGAATTTGGTTATCTGGCCCTGTTTGGGACCACTGCCAATTTTTAAAGGGACAGGCTCCTGAATATTATTTGTACCTGCAAAGCCACGCATCATATTATATAGGATTAAAGTTAAATTAATCGAACCAAAAGGCGGATCCCCTCCCCAATAGCCACCAGGTGTGAAATAATTAAAACTGGTCATGGGCATATTTTTGTAGCCAATTTTTTCGGAAAAGTCAATGATCGCTGTATCCAGTGAGTTATTGGTCTGAATTGCCGTTCCTAACAACAAACCGAAACCAACACAACTGGGAATTAATTTAAATTTTGCAAAATCTCTATCTTTTCGATAGGCCGTGTAGGCAAAGCCAAGACTTAAGCTGGAGTCACACCCTGCAAGATCATCAGCATAATCACCAACATCAGCATCAACAAATTGACTAACATACACAGAATCAAGGAAATAGTTAGATTTATTGATCAGAACATAACTTTTAAACACCGTATTATTGTAAGGAATAAAATTTGTCTGGTAAGTGCAGAGTGTAGTCTGCAATTCAAGTCCGATTGGCGGAGATCCTGAAAAATCGTAAACATTGTATTTATTCAAATCATTGACTACAAACCAGAGCACCAGGTCGGCCTCAGCAATACCAGGGTAGTCGCCTTTTCCGACAATAGGGTATCCCTGTTCATCTACAACAGGATCATAAATGTAATTTCCATTTACATCGTTAAACGGCGCTCCGGCTTCTACTGGCCAATTTTTCAAGTTATCCGCATACCAGGCGCGCAGTTCATCAATCATGTAATCGGTTATCTCATTATCTTCTCTTCCAAATTGTCGCCATTCTTTTTTAAAATCTTCTCTAGTCAACATTTGCCAATTTTTTTTAATTTTAAAAATTCTCTCAAAAGTTACATCTGTAGTAAGATGGCCATTTTCAGAAATGATTCTTCCAGGCGAGGTACCGGGTAGGTAATAAATGCCGTCCACGCGTGGTGTATCAGAAATTAGTTTCATGGCTGAATCTCGTAAAAAAGCGCCCCATATTAAGCCATCCAGATACACTACAGGAATTTTTTTTAGAAAAGTAACCTCCACCAGCGCCCCCTTTTAAAGGGTCATTCGCCAAAGGGCCTCTGTAATCAACCCAAAATTTCCACTGCGATGTTTCTACAAAATCCCATTTTACATAATTGAAATCTGAGTGAATTGGTTTTACTGTTATTTTATTTCTGGAAAAAGTAATCTGTGGAAACCATATTAAAATAATTAGGAGGAGCAAAACTCGGGGTTTCATTGGCACACCTCCGCTATTAAAGCCTCTTATTGTTTTTGCGATTGCAGGTATGAACTGATATTGCAATTTATTTTTTTCATAAGGGCATCACAAATAATTTACAGTTCATTTTTAAATTTTCCAATCCTAATCGGAATAAATGATTGGCTAAATAGCACCAAAAATTTTCCAGTAACACGAATATTTTTCGTAGTCGTGTACTTTCATGAGCTTTAAAATCGCCTGTTCCAGAAAAGGTCCTTTGGTGATTTTGGTAGAAAAATTTAAATTTCTCAAACGCGTCCTGCTTCTAAAAACAAAAAGATTCAAAAGTCTAACCATAAAAACAAATTGTGCATTATTTGAAAAATGGAAAGTACAAAAATAGTGCCATTAGCATGAAGAGGCCAATTGCAATAAGGGAGATATTTAAATAGAAAAGGCCGATGGGAAAACCCACCGGCCTTTTTCAACAGAGAACCGCGTGCCTTTTAGAAACCAATATGTAAAGTGAACATATTGCTCGCATCAAAGTACCGTACATCGCGGAAGGCATAATCCAACCCAAGCATTGTGTTGCCAACCTTGTACTGCAAACCGGCGCCTAAAGAGAAAGTATAAATCTGCTCTTCAGAAGGCGTATTCATGGTGTACAGATAGCCAGCACGCAGGGCCAGAAAATTCTTGTAATTGTATTCCAGGCCTAAACGAATATCATCGTTCTGCACGTTATTGTTCTGGAATACACCGGAAACGACCAGGAAATTGCCTTCCATAACCGTATAATTGTAGCTCAGGCCCATCTCCAGGCTGGCAGGCAACTGATCGCTGGAAGTTCCACGACGGATAAATTCCGTTCTTCCATCGATTTGCGTTTGGGTCATCAAGCCGGTACCGGCATATTGCAAATTGGAACCAATATTTTTGGCAACGATGCCGAAGGAGATTCCTTCGATACCAGCCAGGTTCCGGTATTGCAGACCAATGTCAAAGGCAAAAGCGGTGGCGCTGACACGCGGAGCCGATTCGTAAACCAGCTTAGTTGTTACACCAACATTGATGGTGTTGGTCAGCTTCTTAGAATAAGTTAAGCCAACTGTGCTAAAAGTGGGCGAGAAAGTACGTCCATTACTACCATCCATATCTTCCACTGTAGTAAGAGGGATATCGCCGAAATCAAAGGCTTTGATGCTAAAACCAATCTCGCCAAATTTTCCCATTCCGGCACCTACGGCCAGATAGTTAACTCGAATATCACCAAAGATATTTACGGTAGAGAACATGCCCATTGCTTTCTGTTGCATATTAGAAAGACCAGCAGGATTCCAGTAAATGGCGTCCACACCGCTGGTAAAAACGATATCGGACCCTGCCATGGCCAAGTCTCTGGCGCCCACTGGAACCTGTAATTGGGTACCTGCTGCAGTACCAATCCTGTCTGCATCACCAGCGTAAACAGGCAGTGATGCCAGGAAGAGCACCAGCACGATCCAAATAACACCATTTAACAATTTAATTTTATTCATATTTAAACTCCCTAACTTTTTTCCCTATCACTGCTATTAAATTAACATTAATAGTACTCAACTACCTGTTCACCTTGAATGATCATCAGCTTCACTGTTTTGGTTTTACCGAGCTCAGGCATATCGATATAAGCAATATACATGCCAGAAGCTACAGGTAAACCAGCCTCATTCTTGAGATCCCACTGGAAGAACTGTGTATCATCATTCTTTTCCAGTTTGCGTACCTGAATACCACCCAGCGTGAAGATGCGGATAATAGCATGTTGAGGCAGATGGTTAAAGGTCACAAAACGATTGAAGCGATCCGGTTCCAGGGAGTTTGCAGCATAGTATGGGTTCGGGAAGACATTAATCTTTTCAACATCTGTTTTGGCCAGTTCATCGCTATGGGTTGCAGCAGGTGCCGTAAATGTATAGGTAGTTGTCAGCAGATGCGGCTTATTGGTAATCCAGCGAATCACTGTGTTGGTAGGCGGAAGAGTTCCGGCTCCACCAAAATCACATATAATGATTCGGGCCAGTACTTCGTAACTATTTGGAGCCCACCAGCTGTAGCTGAATGTGCCACTCAAGACGTCGTTTTCATACACTTCATATGTTCCTTGATCATTTGCTGGTTTACGGAAATAAACCCAGTCGGTTGCAGGGAAACCGAAGGCCGGATCGGTATAACCAAAATCAAAGGCTCCAATGGTAGCTCCACCGGAATATCCACCGGTTAACAGACGGATATCATCTGATGGATCGTCATAGGTTTGGATACCAACATCCCAGGCTTCAAAAGGAACATGGGCAGCGGTATCGGCATCATACCACCAGGTGTACGTACCACCGGCATCGGTGAAGCGCATTTCAAAGTCATGGGCTTCAGCATTAGCAATGCTGCGTGCCATACGTTCAATACCGCCATCGCCGCCTCCGGCGCTGATATAGAAACGATTGATATCATTAGGTGAGCTTAAGCTGTGCCATACATTATTTCCGCCATATGGTGCTCCGCTGCCATCATATTCATCCTCTGTCAATGGACCCTGGTCGTCAGCCACTTCTACAATAGCTTTAATACCAGGAGCAGGTCCGGAGACTTTGATCAATAATCCATCAACGATTAACTGATCATTAGCTGAGGGATCCGGTGACTGCGGTTGTTTGGCAAGAACGGTCTCACCGGTCGTTTCATCGATCAAATTCCAGACTGTTTCACCATAGGTAGCGGAATTAGTATCTTCATCGACCTCAAACGTGATTTTGTAATCGTGACCCGTAGTAGCCGAAGGATCGACAACAATCACCTGGCACACACCGTCGTCATTACCATTTTTAGTCACTTCAACCTGCTCACCCGCATCCCCTTCATAACGGTCGCCCGGTTTTGGATCTTGCACAACTACCGTATGGATAATGGGAGCCGATTCCAGAGCACGGTCACGTACCAGAGTCGGATCAAAATTATAAGCAGTCACGGCAAAATAATATGGCGTTCCACGAAATAGCGGTTTGCCAGTAATGTAATCTTTATCAATTACGATATAGCGTTGAATTCCAGCATCCGAACCAAATTGAATCGGAAGGTCAACCACCGTACCATATTCTGATGAGAATACAGAAGACTTAATAATGCGCACATCGTTAATCTTATCAAAAGTAGCAATTCTAACAACGCCTTCATCATTCAGATTCGAAGTAGCCGAAGGCAACTGGTAAACATTGTAACCTTCAAATTCATAATTTATGATCTTTGTTTCTTCGGTTTCTTTAATGCGGTCAACATCCCAGCCCCAGTTCAACACAACCTTGTCATCCAATGGAATGGCTTTTACATTTGGTGATGCTGGTGGTTTTGGGATAACCTGGAACAGGCTATTGTAAACCTGCTGAGCGACAATATCGGTACTCTTAACATCCGTGACTGACTGGATGTTATTGCCACCCAATCCACCAATCACAGCAACAACCACTTCCTGTTCGTCACCAGGTTGCATGGTGAAAGGACCGGAATTGGCAAACATACGGCGGTCGCCAGGAGCCATGTTGCTGCCTTTTCCGTCGATGTCACTATTTATACCCTCGGGATCAGTAGCCGGGTCACCGTAAAGCGGAAACTTGGTTGTTTGACCGGCTCTTGGACCGCTACCAATGGTCCAGGGAGTAGGATCTTTCAAATCATCCGTAGGCGCATATCCATTTAACATATTGTAGAACTGCAGAGTAAAAGAGATTTCTCCCATCGGAGGATCAGACCATGTACCGCCAGCGGAAAAATAACCAAAGGATGTCATACCCAGGTTTTTATGATCCGGCACATATTGCAAATTGAAAACGCCAGTATCGCCAGGCGATTCAATCAATGGCCCCTGGAAAAAGTCAAAACCCACAGCGGCAGGCGGTAAATTGACTTTGGCATATTCGGCATCAGAAACGCCACCATTGTAAGCAAAATGTAAGCTGAGTGTGGTATCACAACCAACAAGGTCATCGGCATAGTCACCAACATCCGGGTCAGACCATTGTGCAACAAACATAGAATCGAGCACCATACCCGACTTATTAACAATTTTGAAACGTTTGAAAACGATCTGGCCTAATGTATTGGAAGGCTGATTGTAAGCCCAGAGGGTCACCTGAACTTCCAGACCGATTGGATCGCTAGCGGATAAAGCCTGCACATTGGCTGCGTTTAAATCATTAACCACAAACCAGAGTACTTGATCGGCTTTTGCGATGCCAGGATAATCTCCGCCTTCAATCAAATTACCATCGTTATCAAACACCGCTTTGATGGGATATCCCTGCTCATCCAGTACAGGGTTGTATTCCCCATTGCCATCCACATCATAATAGGGGGCTCCCAGATCAACGGGCCAGTCTTTCCAGTCTTCAGCATATTGCTCTTTGATAGCCGTAGTCATGGCTTCAGTAACACCGGTAGTCGGCACATTATTTAATTCAGCAGCATCACGGATCAATTGAGCATGCGTCAGGGTGCGCCAATCGCTACGAATACGATAGACCTTTACACGCGGGTCATCCGTCGAAACAGCATTTCCCACGCTCTCAATCCAGCCGGCCTGTGTACCAACCGTGTAATATCCAAGGCCACCGACTCTTGGCGTGTCGCTCAATGCAACGCCGGTATTGGGGTCTTTTAAGAAAGCGCCCCACATAAAACCATCCAGGTAGATGGAGGTCATCACACCACGTGGATAGTAGCCACCGGCTGATCCAGTAAATGGATCGGATGCCATGAGTCCTTTATAATTCACCCAGTAGCCCCAGTTACCGATATTACAAATCGTCTGGGTTACTTTCGTTTGTGCAAGCTTGGCTAATCCCATCGTGTGAACTTCATTGGCTTTTGGCCGTGCTTGCAAACCTGACATGGCGCCCAATAAGCCAAAAATCAACACGATCAGGAAAAGTTGACTTATTCTTTTATTCATTTTATCTCCTCACACTGTTTGTGAACTCTGATTAGATATCTGCATCATCCAACAATTTAAAAGCTCAGCTTCAATCCAAAGAAAATTTGTCTTGGTGAACTATAGAGCTGACGGCCTACCAGATCCCAATAAGCCTGACCATTATCCAGATTGATCGCTTTGTACATCTTCACATAATCTTCGCCGCCATAAGCATCGATGAGGGAACGTGCTCTTTGCGGGTCAATGACGCCAGAAAGGAGTCCATCATCTTCTGCGCTACCTGTAATCTGATATACATTGATGACATTTTTGATATTGAACAAATTAAATATTCTGGCATACAGGGTAGCGGATATCTTATCGGTTAAATTAAAGGATTTATCTATGCGCAAATCTACGCGATGATACCATGGAGTTGTTGAGTTGTTGATCGGCTCCAGCGCTCGACGAGAACGCGTATCGATCATGTAGTCCACTCCACTGTCGTAAGGACCAGCCTGCCCACCGGAAGAAGTAACCAGGGTATAGGGATGGCCGCTATTAAAGGTGTACAGTAAATTAATGCCAAATTGTTCCAGGACAGGACCACCATCATTTTTACCAAAACGATAATCCAGATTAATGGACCCACGATGTCTCTGAGCAAAATCCAATGGATTCAACTGGGTCGGGCGTGGCGAAGTACGATCTACAGCCGAAATATAGGAAGTTTGCCCGGAACCAGTACCTTCAGCATCAGAGAAGGTATAATTCAACTGTCCCATTAGGCGATTGTAACGACGTAATCTAACCGTAATTTCCACACCTTTAGTTGTGGAAAAGTCACCATTGGTCAGGATATTGTAGGATTGAATGGTTGCACCTGGTTCAGGAGTAATACGATCGGCCTGCACTTCACCCTTAACATTTTTGTAGAAACCGGCAATATCGATAGCAGCATATTGACCGAACTGCTGGTTAAAACCGACTTCATACTGGGTTGTGCGGATGGGTTTCATATTAAAGCCAACCGGTGTAGTAAAGAAATATCCTACACCAACCTGACGTCCATATTGATAGGAGCTGTAATAGAAATCGTTAAACTCATTGGTCTGAACAAATTTTCCGTACTGGGCATAGAATTTCGTCTTGTCACTAACCGGAAAGGAGAAACCAAGACGAGGAGTTACATACATAAACGGTTTTACATCTTCCCATTCAGATGGATCAATGATGTGTTTTTCTTCATCAATCTTTGGATTCCGCGGATTTTTCAATTTGCGGTCTTTGGTATCAAAATATTCGAAACGTACACCGGCATTGATAACCAGGTCTTTGTATTCAATTTTGTCCTGTAAATAGGCTGCTGCAATCACCGGTTTTTTGGCACCGTCAAATCCGGTATCCACTTCTTTATTGCCCCACAAATCATATCCGAAGGTGTTGCCGACATAATTACTGGCCAGTAAAGCTACAGGGACAGAGTCTTCCACTCCGCCAAACCGTTTTACCTCTTTCATTACAGAAGGAGCAATGCTGAACTGACGGATGGTGTATTGACGCCAGCTTGCACCAAATTTAAGTTCATGATTGCGGGTAACCTGACTTACCAGATCAAACGCAGCATTTATATAATTTTGTTTATCCTTGTAATATCCATAATGTGGAAAACCATCTCGATAGAAAGTAAAACCATTAATCAGGTAATTATAGTCCGGATCGAATGGCGCACGATAGACAACACGACCATTTGTATGTTCATACACTTTCGCGCTATCCTGCCAGGAACGCCAGTCAGTACCAAAATAGTCATCCGATCTTTCGCCTTTATTCAGATAATAACTAAGCGTTAGATCATAGAATGTGGTCGGCGATAATACCTGAGTAAATTTACCACTTAACAACAAGGTATTACGCAGGAATGGCTGTTCACGTTTATCAAAGATATTCAACATGGGACGATCATATCGGAAACTCTTGGAATAGGTGTAAACGCCACTCAAGCGGAATTTAAATTTCTTCAAATCCCACAACAGTGTGCTGTTAATCGAATGGGATTTATACCAGTTATTTGGCGTGAAACCGTCCGGATAAGTGATCTGATCCAGGGTATCATCATGAGTCCGTCTGGGATTGGTGTCCACCAGAGGATTATTGAGGTTATCCGGATACTTGAAGGTGTATCCTTTGCTAAAACGCTTTGCCGCATCACCGATGTCCTGATTTTCATAAGCGATGAAGAAACGCAAATTTTTGGCGATGGGGCCGCTGGCTGTGGCAGCAATAATGTGCTCGCGATAAGAATAGGTTCCTAAGAACTTTTCGCCTTCAGCGGCAAATTTATCGGTTTGAGCATCTAAAGAAAAATGAAATTCAGGGCCACCAGTTTTCAACTCAGTGCGGATAATACCAGCATTGGCATTTCCAAATTCAGCGGTGTAACCACCTTTTAATACCTGAATTTCTTCAACAGCTTCCTGAATTACATGAACAGCGTTTCCACGGTTCATAGGATTGATGGTCGGCGCACCATCCAGATAGTAACCGTTGTCCTCACCACGGCCACCTCGAATATGGATTTCACCGTCTTGCACAACAACACTGGGCTGCAAAGCGACAATAGCGCCCGTGCCGCGAACCGGAATGGTTTCGATCTCTTCCGTAGTCACCTTCGAGATACTTTGCGTAACATGCTTTTCGACCAGGGGCCTTTCGGCAACAACAACGATCTGTTCTTCTAATTCCAGGGTCGTTGGTTCTAATTCAAAATTCTGCTCGGTAGTAATACCAGCAGAAACACGTACATTTTGAATCACAACTTTACGATAACCAACGTAGTTGGCTTCTACGTTGTAAGTTCCAACAGGTACATTGAGGATCACATAATAACCGTCGATATCGGTAGTGGCACCAAGCATGGTGTTTTGAAGGACTACATTAACGCCTGCAAGAGGTTCACCTGTCTGTTTGTCTTTAACTACACCAACGATTTTACCCGAAGACTGGGCAAAAACCAAAATTGGCATAGCTAAGACGATTAGTAAGATAAGCACTTTTTTGAACATCCCTTAACCTCCAAATAAATTAAAACACTACAATACAACTAAATAAAGGTTGGCAAAAGCAATATACATCAGGTCATAGGCGCCCCCTCCTCTTCATTTGATTACACTTCAATGTGTCGATAATCACAGGCAAAATATATGACTTATGCGGGAAAATGTCAAGATTTTGAAGGATTTTAAAAGGCTTTGATCCAATTAAAATCCATTCGTGGATTAAATTTAGAAAGAAACTCACACTACCCATCCATTGCCTGAAAGTGATCTGGGTCATATATCCTTCTTATAGTTACGCCCAATGCCCAATAAATATCGCACATAAAAATGATATTTTCAAGTCTTTGTTGAACTTTTTTACAAAAATTAAAAAAAAGTAGGGGATTAACAGAAAATTTCAAGATATTTGCTGTGTATTAAACGGCTTGAGATAAATCTACCAGTTACAATATGATTAGAATACTTCCCTTAAAACATATAATCCCGCTTAGCGGGATGCGAAAATTTTTAAGCTGCCTAATTACAGGGCAATCCCAAACGTTTGAGTAGATGAATATTTAGAAATCAAATTTTACAAAGCAAAGATTAAAACTCCCCCTTCTCTTTTTTTAAAGGGAATGGGGGCGGGAGGATGGGTTTTAAAACAAAAACTCGCCTTAAATGCTTCGCCCTTACAAAGTCGCGGACTGAGGCACCAGTTACATTGCTCTTTCGAATGGTCTGCCAATGTAAGGGATTCTTCTCCACCGATAAATCGGGGACTCAGAATGACATGCCGGCACGGTTCATCACCGCCTGGGCATAAGTTGCCCCTTCGCAAATTAATTCGTAATTCGTCATTCGTAATTTTTAATTTAAAAATGCTTCTCTGTGCGCTCTGTGGTTACTTAAATTCCTGTGTAAATGTCTTTTGGTTGCGGCTTGGCTGCCTTAGAATACTTCTCTCAAAAGATCTAACGCCTTAGCATGAGAAATTTTTAATCTGTTTGAAGAAGTAAAAACGTTGAATGGTTAAATGGTTTATTCGTTGAATGGCCTGTCCGGCTGCCACGGCCAGACCTGTCAGGCTGAGCCTTGCCAGACTGGCGGGCCTGTCCGGCTGGTGCTGCCAGACTGGCCCGTCCCCGAAAACGGGATTTCCGTTTTGCTCCAACCTTCGGCCGAACAGGTCTGTCCCCGAGGATTGGAATTTGTAATGACGCTCAGCACGAAGCCTCACTGATTGTCATTTCGACCGATGCGCCGAGAAAAAGCGACGTGCAAAGCGGAGAAATCTTTCTCAGGCGTAAGGGCGAAGCATTTTCCTGAAGGTTGTTCCAATTAGCGCAACCTCTTTGTGTACAAGTTAAAATCGCTCTTGAGAAAGACTTTGCAAAAAATGCTTCGCCCTTACAACG
>NZ_JBSMDE010000006.1:0-16486 GCF_056497305.1 Caldithrix sp.
AAAACCAATTATTCAACATGTAAGTAAAAAATTTATCGTGCCGGCAAAATTGCACCCCTTCTCTTTTTTAAAGAGAAGGGGCTGGGGGATGAGTTTTTAAAACAGCACAAAAATTTTCGCATCCCGCTGTGGCGGGATTAGAAGTTTTGAAGGAAGTATTCTAAACCTGAGAAAAACGAATGACTAATAAACAACTCAGCCAGTAAAGATTAACAAGGCAAACATGTGGCCCTGCGGTGACAAAAAAACGGGGCTCTGATGAGCCCCTCCGATTTATTGCAATAAAATCTCGTCTGCATGGTAGATGTCAGAAAATTCTTCATTTTTAATGGATGTAACATTGTGCTGGCAATGGGCCAGAGCATGTGAAATATAGCGATTGGCAATCCATATTTTACGGGGATTGATTTCGGCTTCATCCAGCAACAGGTATCCTACGTAAATGTAACCATACATTTCAACCAATTCCTGAGCTGCCACATCCTGAAAATACTTATCATCCTTATCGTCAACAAATTTCAGTGCATCCAGGAATAGTTCACGCATCTGCTTTAAGATTTCGGCCAATCGGGCCAGATTACCTTTGTATTGTTTTTTCTCTTTTTTGGCAAAATATTTGGCCAGTACATCATTAATCACACCGCCAATGGCTGCTACAATTTGCAGCTGAGAAGTTCCCTCGTAGATATTGGTTATTCGGGCGTCGCGTACCAGGCGTTCGATGTTAAATTCGCGCATGTAACCAGCCCCGCCATGGATCTGCAAGGCATCGTAAGCAATTTTGTTGGCGTCTTCTGTTAAGAAGTACTTGGTCAGTGGGGTCAGCAATTCGGCAATTTTAGAAACTTCCTTCAGGCGAGCGCGGTCTTCCGATGTGTCCTTGCCCTGCGCTTTTAGTTTTTCAATTTTTTCTTCCAGTTTGTCGCGCAAATCGACCCATTTGGCCGTAGCATAAAGCAAAGAACGATCACTTTCCAGGCGCACCCGCATATCGATTAGCATATTGGTTACAGCAGGAATGTAGTAAATCGCTTTACCAAATTGTTCCCGAGCTCTGGCGTAATTCAGCGCTTCTTCGTAGGCGGCCTGTGCGATGCCCAGCGCCTGGGCCGAAACTGCCAGACGCGCGCCATTCATCAGATCCATCACATAGCGAATCAATCCAAAACGCCGTTTGCCCACCAACAATGCAGGGGTGTCATTAAACTGGAGTTCACAGGTCGGCGAGCCATGAATTCCCAGTTTATTTTCGATGCGCCGCACTTTTACCGTTTCGTCACCGTAACAGACAAACATACTCAAGCCGCGGCCATCTTTGGTACCCGGTTCAGATCGAGCCAGTACCAACAGAATTTGCCCATTGCCATTGGTAATGAACCGTTTAACGCCACGCAGACGCCACTGCCCCTTTTCATCCTGATAGGCCTGTAACTTAACCGCCTGTAAATCAGAACCCGCATCCGGCTCGGTTAGAGCCATGGCACCGGTCGCTTTGCCTTCTGCAAATTGAGGCAAAAATTCTTGTCGTTGCTCCTCATCGCCATATTTGTAAATCGTTTCAGCGATGTCCTGCAGACCAAAAATATTCATCAATGAGGCATCCGCACGGGAAATCATTTCGATGGCCATCATGTAAATGGTTTTTGGAATATTCAACCCTCCGTATTTACGAGGCAGAGTAAAGCCCATCAATTCTGCCTTGGAAAGATATTCCAGGGCCTGCTTGGTTCCCTTAGCGTAGCGCACGGCGCCATTTTCAAAGTGCGCGCCTTCTTCATCGACGGCTGGCGCATTGGGCGCTACAATATTAGCCGCGATGTCGCCCACAATTTCCAATACCTTACGGTAATTGTCCATTGCATCCTGGTAATCGTGCGGGGCAAAGTTGTATTTTTTGGCTTCTTTAAAATGGTCTTCGGCAATTTCAACAATTTCTTTTAAATCCAGGTTTTCAAACTGAAAGACCAGGTCTTTATTGTCTGTAAAAAAATTAGCCATGGTATCCTCGAACCTCTGTTTATTTCAATTTATGTTTAAAAACTTCGATGAATTGTGGAATCACTTCCATCACATCGCCCACAATTCCATAGTGGCAAATATCAAAAATAGGCGCTTCCGGATCGTTATTGATGGCGATGATTTTTTTTGAATCCTGCATGCCAGCCCGATGCTGAATGGCTCCGGAAATGCCACAGGCAATGTAAAGGCGCGGGCGAACCGTTACACCGGTTTGGCCAACCTGCCGTTCATGTTCTACAAATCCGGCATCCACAGCAGCACGACTACCGGCCACTTCCCCACCCAACAGGTCGGCTAATTCGTAAAGAATCTGGAAATTTTCTTTAGAACCCATGCCATAGCCGCCGGCCACAATGATTGGCGCCGATTTCAGGTTTACGCGATTGTCTTCGCGATGATGCTCTAAAATTTTGACCAGCTCGTCAGCGGCATCCGGAGTGTAAGGAATCTTTGTGATCTTTCCCTTAACGGGCTTGTCCAGTTCATGCATTTCCATAACGCCTTCGCGCACGGTGGCCATTTGCACTCGGGTATCCGGAGTAATGATGGTAGCAATGATGTTCCCGCCAAAAGCCGGACGAATTTGCAGCAGTAAATCTTTGTAATCTTTACGCAGATAGGTCACATCCGAAATTTGCAGGTCTGTACAATCGGCTGTTAATCCGCTTTTGGTATGCGAGGCCACGCGCGGGGCCAGATCCCGTCCGATAAAAGTGGCACCAAAAAGGACGATTCTGGGCTGGTGTTCATCAATCAATTGACTTAAGATCTTACTGTAAGGCAACGTGTTGTAGTCTTTTAGAGCAGGATGATCGACCACCAGCGCTTCTTCTGCGCCAAATTTAAAGGTACGCTTAGCCACGTCATCCATTTGATGGCCAATGACAATAGCCTTTAATGTGCCTTTCAATCGATTGGCGAGTTTGCGGCCCTTGGAGAGCAATTCAAAGCTTACATCTGCCGGAACCCCTGATCGTTGTTCGACAAATACCCAAACTTGCGGCTTCTTTTCTGCCATTTATTTCCCTTCCCAGTTGAATTCTTTTTGCCTATCCCAACACATGATCTTCTAAGAGCCTGTCAATGAGCTGACCAAGCCCTTCTTTGGTTGGTTCAATTTTTACATGCTCATTGCTGGCCAGCACAACGGACTCGACCTTGTGCACCTTGGTGGGAGAACCATGTAAGCCACAACGCTCCGGTTCCACATCCAGATCATCCATGGTCCAGGTTTTAATGAATAAGCCTTTGTTTTCAAAATCTTCAAGCAATCCATTCACGGTCAGCAGTGAATTTTCTTCCACCAATTTTTCAATTTCCATTAATGTGCGTGCGTTTTTGTAAGCCATCACGCGGCGCGCTTTAAACGGCCGGGGGATGGCGGCATCTTTAACCACGGTCAAAAGCAACGGCAGTTTTCCCTGAACCACTTCCTGCCCGCCGTCTATTTTTCTTTTGACGGTAATTTGCTTTTTACTCAGATCAACAATTTCTTCGGTGTAGGTAATTTGCGGGATGCCTAACTTTTCAGCGGTTTGCGGACCGACCTGGGCTGTGTCGCCGTCTATCGCCTGACGTCCGGCAAAAACCAGGTCGTAATCGCCAATTTTCTGCAGAGCTGCGCTCAGCACGTACGAAGTGGCCAGGGTGTCGGCCCCGGCAAATTTTCGATCACTGATCAGAATCGCTTCGTCGGCGCCCATGTAAAGGCATTCCCGCAACACTTCCGAGGCCTTGGGCGGCCCCATGGTCATGGCAATTACCTGTGCGCCGTGTTCATCCTTAATTTGCAAAGCCAGCTCCAGAGCCACTTTATCTTCCGGATTAAAAATCGCCGGTAACATGGCGCGATTAACCGTGCCATCAGGTTTCATAACTTCACCGGAAATATTAGCCGTATCTGGCACCTGTTTGACTAAAACAACAATTTTGTAACTCATATGCTCTTCCCTGTTTGATTGATTGAATTTCAAGGAAAGTGAAATATAAAAAATGAATTTTTATTGTGCAAACCGCTTTTTCACCAGATCGCCTTGATTTTTTTGTTTGACTCAAAACTGATTCAAAAATCGAACAATAAAAATGAAAGTGATTTGAAAAGAATTTCTCTTAATCAGGAGTTTTTTGCTGGACTATGGAGAAAATAAAAAGAGGGCCGTTTTATCTGGCAAAACGGCCCTCTGATTTCGTCGTTTTTAATCTTTTATTTAAGGAAAATCATTTTACGCGTACTTTGAAAGTGCCTGGTCGTCATTTTGTAAAAATAGATTCCGCTGGGCATTCCGGTCATATCAAGCTTCAAAACGTATGAGCCGGGCTGCACTTTGCCCGAAAACACCGTACCGGTTTTTTGCCCGCTAGCATTAAACAGCTCAATTGTTACCACTGCATTTTTCGGGCTGGCAAAGGAAATATGCGTCACTGGATTGAAGGGATTGGGGTAGTTCTGTGAGAGCATGTATTTTGTCGGCAATTCATTTTCTGCGATGGCCGTAATTTCAACCTTAAAATTTCTGGTTTGACTGAAAGGCCCCCAGCCAGCGGGATTAAAAGCCTTTACGTGCCAGTAGTAGGTTTGCCCCGGGATGAGTCCGGAAACAGTGTAGAACGTATCGACCACGCTGGTGTCGATCTGGGCCTGAGTAAACATGGCATCCGTGGAATATTCAATCCAGTAGCGATCTGCAAAAGGTTTGGCTGCAAACCAGACGAAACGAACAGTGTCTGTGGAAACCACGCTGTTGTGTCCCGGATTAATTAAGACCACGGGTTCCGGAGCTTCCAGGGTGGTGAACTCCCACACAGCCGACCAGGCGCTCTGACCGTCGGCGTTGCCAGCCTTTACTCGCCAGAAATAGCGCGTTTTAGGTTCCAGCTTATCGAGCCAAAAATGCGACGTATGGATATTGGGCTTGTCCACAATCCTGTTCTGGAAGTTGGGGTCTTTTGCCACCTGCAAAATGTAAAACTGAGCGCCGTTGACCGGCTGCCATTCCAGTTGAACCTGCAGGGGCATGGCCTGGGCATGATTCCCTGGCGCCTTAAGCTGCGGCGAACTTAAGGTTGTGGAACTCCCGCCTACAAAAAAGGCGTACGTTTCTGAACTCTCCTGAAATAGACGATTTGAACCGTCTGCCGAGTGCCAGTCGTAATCATACATGCGCGCTTTCCAGTAAACAATGGGGTAGTTTTCCAGGCCTTCGGTCTGAAAATAATTAGAAGGCAAATTAACGCTGATGGTGTCCAGCTCAAAATCGTTGCCATTGCGATCCATGGTGTAGGTTTTGAGTCCAGGCGAATCGAAGGTTTCTACAGAATCGAATAAAATCTGCACACGGCTGATGGTCATATTTTCTTTATCGAACGGATCGGGATCGCCATTATTGGTCCATTTAAAGGGTACTTCTTTATCAAGATTGCTTAAATGGGCTGGCTCAAGCAGATGAAAAGGATTGGGCGGGTCATTGTGATTATCAAGATAAAACCAGAACCAGGGGCTGAAAGCGCTGGTATCGATGCCGTCAAAGGCAACGGTTCTGAAGTAAATGCCAAAATTTTCATAGGGCTCCAGCGATAAGGCAATCGTATCCTGAATATCGCCGCGGGCGTCGGGCATGGATTGATTCCAGGCCAGTTTGTGCTTGAACTGTGTGCCGATTAAATGCAACGTAGCCGAAGTGTCTCCTTTTTGATTTGTAAGGCTGTCGGTGTAGATGTAGACGCCAAATAACAAAGAATCCAGTTCGTAATCGCCGCCGTAATTGGGAGCTTTGTTAAAAGCAATGATGGGATGATAGCTGGTATCTGGCGGTGAAGAGGCGCCATCGGTGTAGTACCATAAATTCTGATGAGCCGTAAAAATCTGCGATTGATGGGGCGCCCCCGGAGGCGCATTTCTGTAAAAGAAGCGGTGGATCCATGCCGATGTATCCGTATTTTGGATGGCGCGTACGCGATACAGATAAACCACGCTATCATGCAGGGCGCTGCCGGCAATGGTGTATTCGGTATTTGCCGAACTAATCTGTGCCGTCAATAATCGAACCGCGCCGTCAAGATACTTTTTAGCGAATTCTGTGTCTTTTAGCTGAGTGCTTTTGGCCATTTTGCCGTTCAACTGATTAGTGACCACCGGGCTTCCCACGTTTCGGATATTGGTCCACACCTCCACCTCATATTGATCCGGCGAACCGGACAGTACTTCCCAGCTACCGGTTACGTCAGATCGGCTCTTCAGCCTTTTGAATTCCAGCGATCCGTTAATAGCCAGATTGCCAATTTTAAGCACACTGAGCGCGCTCTGCGAACCATCCAGATGGACAAAGCCCCATCTGGAAAAAGCAGGGATGGTTACCCTAACCCGGCCTGTGCTTTGATCGACAGCCAGGTCACTACCAATCTCAATCCCTTCGGGCTGGTCAATGGAATACCAGGTGGCTTTAAACAATCGACCATAGGAGCTCTGAGAAACAGCCAGTTCCACGGTAAAAGCATTGACCGGCACCGGCTCACGCGTGCTCAAAATGACTGAATCGGACAAAACATGATAGAGATAACTGTGTTTTGTACTATCCTGGTAACGGAAAAAACGCACATAGGGGGGGAACGATTCTGCGTAAACTTCAGGCGCAGGCAAGGCTACATTCATCCATTTTTCAATAGTGTCCCGAATGGCCACCGCCAGATAATTCATATCGGGGTCTGCCTTGTAATTGGTGTAAGCCAGGCCGTACAGATAAGGAGGATAGCCGCTGGGCTCATTAATATTGTGCGCGATATTGATGTACTTTCCGTTGCCGTAATAGACCACCTTCGAATTGGATTGATTGGCCACCGATGTCCAGGCCGGGACGGTATTTTCGTTGCCGTTTTCGTCATACTGGCCACAATATTCTACATTGCCCCGTACGGCCACAATGGTTCCGCCCTGCTCCATAAAATCCAATAGTACATTCTTTTGATTGTCCGTAAGATAAAAAACCTCCGGCAAAAAGACCACTTTGTAATCCTGAAGGTCGGCTAAAGAAAAAACATCGGGCTGATTCAATAAATTCGATGGCAGCCACTTCACCATCAAACTGCGATTAAGGTCCTGTAAAACGAGGATTAAACCTTCCAGTCCACGGTTATCTTTCAGTACCTGGGCCTGGGACATGATTACCGCTGTTTCGCCAAAGGAGGCCACCGAATTAAACAGATCACTGTTATTTTGGGCCAGGTAAAACACAGGATAAGTTCGGTCTGCCGGATATTTTAATTGCGGCAACCCGCCGCTGGCGTAGAGCTGGGCAGCCAGAATCATTTCGGCCTGACTTTCAATATCGATTCCGTAACCCGTGTTGGGATCGCCATCGTCAATATCATTAAGCGTAGGGCTGGACCAGCAAATAAACCGTTTGCCAAATGCTTCGGCCATTTTGGCCCGCGCCGTCACCGTACCATTCAATGGATAATAATTCCCCCATCCAAAGAATTCACCAATGTAATAGTCCACCGCAAAATAGCCATGCCCCTTTCTTGTACCAAACTCAGAAGCCGCATTGATGGCCAGGGTGTATTCTTTGCCCAGAGACTGGGCATATGCCTTACAACTATCGCTGATTATTTGCCAGGACTTTAAGCTTTGCACCGCTTTAAAATCTTTCCAATGTTCCAGCAGTTCCACAACTTCCGGCGGATCGTTTTCCGTGTTAAAAACATTATCATCGTTTTTGCCTTTGCTTATCAGATATTCGGCAAACGTCATGGCGTTGTAATCCCAGTCATAGGTATTAATATTGTTTTCGATGACATACTCTTTAAAGGCTTGCAGGTCATCCTCGTCAAAGGAATCGTCAACGGGCCAGGCGCCATCGTGTTGCGAGCCGTCCGCGCCGGCATCAATGGCCCGTTTAATACAGGAAATCACATAATTGCGCCAGGCCGGGCGGTTGATGTTCTTTGCATTTTCACGCACAACACCTTCCAGGGTGACCTGTGCCCCGAAATTAGGATCGGTAATCCCCTGGTCGTCATTGACAATATCCTGACCGGTAACGCCTTCCAATCTGCTGGCATCCAGATTCAGCCAGTATTTGCTTCCCCGGGCATGAATCTCTTCAATGTACGGCCGGTTTTTGTCCACATCTTCCTTCAAGTAAAACGTAAGTTCGCCATAATTGCCTCCATGGGCCTGTACATCAACCATGATAGGGGCGCTGATACCAGCGTAAACGGTACCTGCCCAGTGCGCATCCTGCAACCAGGTGGCATGGGGGAATAAATTATTGGATTGCGCCGGCGCCTGTATGAAAAAACAACCAAGGAGCCATACGATGGTTAATATTCGTTTCATAAAAACCTCCTTCCTGAAGTCAGAGGCAATATCTGACTTTGCCTCTAACAATCTTGAAAAATGGTTCTGTCCATATCTTCATTTTTCGTCGGTTTACCTAAAAAGTGAAGAAATAAATAAAAATCACACTCCGTTTCTTAAAAATTCGACCTTTTTTTGATCTATTTGGCTTTTTTATTGCAGAATTCGTACGTATATTCAAAAGCAGAAACCTGGAACCGTGGGAGGTTAAATAATGCGTGTTTTCTCACTTTTTTTGGTATTTTTGTTTTCAATATCACTTTTAGGTCGCGACTACCAGATCGATTACCAGCACATAGCCACCGATACCCACCAACTGACATTTAGCCTTAATGAGTATGGAATCAAAATTGTAGAAAAAAACGGCGTAGTGTATTCCGACATCGATTTTAGCAGCAGCGTTCGCCTGCAACAAAAGGGTTACGCAGCTCTGCCTTTTGTACATGCAACCATTCAGTTACCCGATTTAAAAAATGTAGATATGGAAATTGAAACCATTGAATCAGAAGAGGTCCCATTAAGGTACCCCATGCTTCCTTCAAGAGGGGTTATTTACCGCCATCAGAATCCAGACACAATCCCCTACTGGATTGATCCGGCATCGGTTACTGATAGCTGGTATCCCGCTGAATTGGTGCGCCAAACGCGGCCCTTTATTTTGAAGGATGTGCGCGGCACCACCATCTATTTCTATCCATTCCAGTACAACGCCCAAAAAAAGACCCTCAAAGTTTACAAGTCTATTTCCGTCAAACTGATTGAAAATAATGACAACCCGATCAATCCCTTGATCCGTTTGCCCAATACCCGAATTCTGCCGGAGATGAATGGCATTTATACAAGCGTTTTTATGAATTACACAGAATCATCTGCCAATTTAGACTACGGACAGCATGGGGACATTCTGGTCATTTCCACGGCGCGCGATACAGCAGCCGTCAGGCCTTACATTACCTGGAAACGGGAAAAAGGATTTAAAGTCGATTTAGAAGTGGTTCCCAAAGGCACGAATGTCAAAGACCTGATTCAGCAAAAATATGATGAGAACAACAATCTACTCTATGTCTTGCTTATTGGCGATTACGATGATGTACAATCGGACAAGGGAACCAGCGAAAATGGCCCCATGGACCCGCAATTGGGCTGTGTGGTGGGCGACGACAATTATGCGGACATCAGCATTGGACGTCTGTCAGCCAACAATGCCGACCAGGTAACGGTTCAGGTAAACAAAATTATTGAGTACGAAAAAAATCCCCAATCCGGTCTGGATTGGTACAAAAGCGCCCTGGGAATTGGCTCGGCCGAAGGCTCAGGCCAGGGAGATGATGGTGAGGTGGACAAAGACCACATCCAGAACATCTGGGACAATAAATTAGATCCTTTTACGTACGACATCTATTCCACAGCTTACGATCCCGGCGCTACCGATGCCATGGTCACCAATGCCGTGAACAACGGCGTAAGCATCATCAATTACTGTGGGCATGGGTCCATGACCTCCTGGGGCACCACCGGTTTTAATAACGACGACGTGGCCAATTTAAGCAATGGTTCCATGTTACCTTTCATCTTTTCAGTAGCCTGCGTTAATGGCGCTTTTGACGACGGGGATTGTTTTGCCGAAGCCTGGTTACGTAAAGAAAATGGCGGCGCGATCATGTTCCTGGGCAGCACCATCAACCAACCCTGGCAGCCGCCCATGCGCGGACAGGACTATTTTAACGATATTTTAATCGGCGGTTACAACTACGACGACCATCCCGGACAAAACGGCATTAACACCCATGAACAACGCACCTTCATAGGCCCGATTGTGATTAACGGTTTCGCCTTGATGTTAGACGAATCCAATACCTCATCGGATCTGGAGACAGTAGAAACCTGGTGCACCTTTGGCGATCCGGCTTTGCTGGTACGCACCGCACCGCCAGCCGAACTTTCCCTTTCCAATGAAGCCATTGAAGTCGGCAGCGCTTTTTCCACCCATGTAACCAGTAATGGCAACCCGGTTCCCGAAGCCATGGTCTGCATTTCGCAGGATGGTAAATATTACAGTGGATTGACGGACAGCAACGGCGATGTTCAAATCGAGCACGATTTTCAAGAGGGACAGGCTCTTTTAGTGGTTACAGCTTTTAACAAAGAGACAATTTATCGCACGGTTGATGTGAGTACCGGCGATGGGCCTTATGTGGTGGTGGAAAGCTACGCAGTCAATCATCTGGTGGATGGGCCGGAAAGCGAAGTGGAATACAAAGAAGAATTCTATTTAGATGTCAATGCCCAGAACACCGGCAATCAACCCGCTGTAGATGTGCAGGCTTTACTCTCTTCGAATGATGCTTACATCAGCATTACAGACAGCGATTACTTTTATGGCACCATCGACACCGGGCAGGTTGTTGCGGGCCCCATGGCCTTCTTTTTACAGGCTGCCGATGGCACCCCTGATCAACATGTGGTAACCTGCACGGTAACCTTTTCCGATACCTCTTCCAGCCAATGGAATTCCGACCTTACTTTAACCGTTAATGCTCCGGATTTAGCCGATGACGGCTTAACCATTTACGATGATGCCCAGGGCGATGGCGATGGTCTGATCGATCCGGGCGAAACCGCCGATTTCAGCATTCCTCTCTTCAATCAGGGGCATGCAGCCAGCGAAAGCGGCAAAGCGACTTTGACCACAAACAGTCCCTACCTGACCATCCAGACCGATAGCGTGGCCGTACCCGTCCTCTATGTACAGGACACGCTTGCCTGTACGTACACGGTTGTGGCTTCGGCTGACGCTCCGGAAGGTGAAGTGGCTGAGCTTTATTATCAAGCCACGTGCGGCGCCTATTCCGTGGCAGACACCTTTCGCATCAACATCGGGGGTAAAGCGGTTTATCTGATGCAAAACGGCACCTTTGAAGTCAGCGACGGCTACTTTTACGACAGCGGTGGCAAAGACGGCAATTACAGCGCTAATGAAGACTACACCATGACCTTTTTACCGGCCGACCGGGCAACGGTGAAAGTAGAATTTTACTCCTTTTCGACCATTGCTAATTACGACAAGTTGTACATTTACGACGGACCGGACGACACCTATCCGCAGGTGCCGGGCAGCCCCTTTTCCGGAGATGAAAATCCAGGTAAAATAGAAGCTACCAATTCGGCCGGCGCTTTAACCTTTAAGTTCCGATCCAATCCCATCATCGGCGGCACCGGTTGGGAAGCCTCTATTTACAGCACTGGCGTTTCTGCCCTGGACAGAGAAAATGAAACGCCCAAAGCATTTCGTTTGCTGGCCAATTATCCCAATCCTTTCAACCCGCGTACCACCATCCGTTTTCAGCTCCCAGAACAAACGGACGTCCAGGTACATATTTACAATCTGTTGGGACAACAAGTAAGAACTCTCTTTGAAGGAAAAAGGGAAATGGGATTGCATGAACTGAACTGGAACGGCCGTGACGACGCAGGACACATGGTTTCCAGCGGGATTTACATCGTTCAGGTCAAAGCCGGACAACACGTAGCCAGGCAGAAAATCTTACTGGTAAAATAAAGGCAAATCTTGAGGAAACCGCACCCTGGTTTCCTCTTTTTGTTTCTCCCTTTGTATCCAAAGATAACGAGGTTCAAAATGCAAAAACATGGCTTGCTTTTCCTGTTCGTCCTCTTCTTTGTTCAATACACTTTAGCGCAGGGAACCCTGCCCCATGCTTTGAGTCCTCGGGAAAAACAGTTGGTTGCCCATTATCATCCTCCGGTGATCGAAACGGCTTACCAAACACCGCCGCCCAATTCGGTGCGCGCCATGGCCGAATGGGAAGAGCTTTCGGGATTGATGATTACCTGGGCCGATTACTACCATATCCTGAAAGAGATTGTACGCTACGCTCAGGAAGAGTGTCGCGTGTACATTGTGTGCAGCGATTCCAATCAGGTCAAAGCCTATCTGATGTCTAACAATGTGCCCATTAACAATATTACCTTTCTAATTGAAGACTACAACTCCATCTGGTGCCGGGATTACGGCCCCTCTTCCATTTACGAAGAGGGCACGGACAGTCTGTTTTTTACGGACTGGATTTACAATCGCCCGCGCCCGGACGACGATGTGTTGCCTGCTGCCATGGCCACAACTTACAATGTCGATCTTTACCAGATGACCGAATCGCCCTACGATTTAACCGCCACGGGCGGCAATTTTATGACCGACGGCCTGGGCACCGGCTTCTCCTCAAAACTGATTCTGGATGAAAATCCGGACAAAAACGAGGCTGAAATCGACGACATCATGTACCAGTTCATGGGTATCGACCGTTACATTAAATTCGAAACCCTGCCCTATGATGACATCCACCACATTGACATGCACATGAAATTACTGGACGAAGAAACCATACTGGTCGGACAGTACCCGGAAGGGGTGGCCGACGGACCGCAGATCGAGGCCAACCTGCAATATTTGCTGGACAACTACCAGACCTGCTATGGCCGTGATTGGCAGGTTGTACGCATTCCCATGCCACCGGATAAATATGGGCGCTACCCGGATGAAGGGGGCGATTACCGTACCTACACCAACAGTGTGTTTGTTAATAAAACGGTGATCATTCCCACCTACGAAGAACAATACGACACCACGGCTTTTCGCATTTACCGTGAGGCGCTGCCCGGCTACCGCATTGTGGGCATTCCCTGCGATGACATCATCAGCCTGAATGGAGCAATCCATTGCATCACGCATGAACTGGGCGCACGCCATCCTGTCTTCATTGCCCACGCTAAAATCCGTTCAGCCACAGAAACCGAAGCCAGTTACCAGGTAGCCGCTGTCATCCGCAGCTCTGCGGGCATTGACAGCGCCTTAACCTACTGGACGACCGACACCACCGCCGGTTTTAACGCTTTGAAGATGACTTACACAAACAACGACAGCTTTGTAGCGCAAATTCCAGCACAACCCGCCGGCAGCGAAGTGTTTTACTACATCACCGCTTTTGCTGCAAACGGCAAAGTGATCAGCAAACCGCTGGTGGGCGCCAGAGGCGCATGGAAGTTTACGGTTGAAAGTGCTTCTAAAATGGCCACCCGAGATGTTGCGGTGCCCAAATCTTTTTCCATTCTTTCCATTTACCCCAATCCCTTTAACGACCAGGCGGTGTGTAAATTTTCTTTGCCCAAATCAAGTGAAGTTAATTTTACGCTTTATTCCATCGACGGGCGTAAAGTGCAGGAAATCGGCATACACTATTTTAATGTGGGAATCCATCAAATTCTAATTAACGGACAAAGCCTGAGCAGCGGAATTTATTTATTACGCGTTACCGGTCAAAGTTTTTCGATCTACAGAAAAATGGTTTTGATTAAATAGGTCATTCATCATTTTTTAATTTACAATGTTTGTTCTTCTGCAAGAAGAAAATCGATCAGGTTAAGATGTATTATGCCATCACGTTCGCTGATAAAATGCCGATCTAAAGAGAGAACGTATTTCGGGTAGTTGTCCTTAATTTTAGCTAAACTCCCAAATTCACGCTCTATTGTTTCTTCCGAAGCCAATAAATAAGCGACCTGTAAATAGGCCTTTTTGTTTTCCTTTTCTATAATAAAATCAATTTCCTGTGAGCCTAATTGTCCAATTTTTATTGTGTAGCCCCGTTTCAACAATTCAATAAATACAATATTTTCAAGTAACTGATTAATATCCTGTTCTTTATAACCAAGTAATGCATGGCGTAACCCGAGATCAGCCACGAAATATTTTTCTCGAACTTCCAGCAAACGTTTCCCTTTAATATCGTAGCGGGGAACCCGAAAAATAACATGAGCTTCTTCAAGAAATTTTATGTAATTATAAACCGTTTCAATATTTGTGCGCCTGTGCTCTTTTTTTAAAAAATCCACGATACGTTTAGCAGAAAATATCTGAGAAATGTTATCAAAAACAAATTGAATCACTTTTTCCAGAAAAGCGGTGTTACGCAAATTATTTCGTTGAACAATGTCTCTAAGAACAATAGTGTTGTAAACGGCATATATGTATTCAAATATGAATTCATCTTTCCATTGGAGATGATGGATACCGGGCAAACCTCCATATTTCAAAAATTCATTAAAATATTTTTCATCATGTTTAATTTGATTTCGAAAAAGTAAAAATTCACTGTAAGTTAACGGTAAAACCGAAATAGGTATATATCTTCCTCCTAACAGAGTTGCCAATTCCCCGGCAAAGATACGCGCATTAGAACCGCTTATATAAATATCTGCCAATTCTTCTGTATATATTGAAATGATCGCTTTTTCCCAATTTTCAATTTCCTGTACTTCATCCACAAATAAATATAGCTTTTGATTCATTTTATTGTAACGGTTTCGTACCTCCCTGTATAAATCAGTGTAGGTCTGAACATAAGCGTATTGAAGTGATTCTTTATTAATGTAAAAAATGCGTTGGACTTCAACTTTTTTTTCAATCAAGGAATTGATAAACAGCTTAATTAACGTACTTTTACCTGCTCGTCGTAAACCAATAAGAATTTTAATTAAGGGCTTATCCTGCCATGCTTTAAGTTTATCCAGATATATTTTTCTATTATACAAGAAACTTTACTCCTTTATTTGAAATATTTCTGTTATAATGGAAATATAATACCTTCATTTACAAAATCAAAAAAATAAATATCCCGTTTTTAGTTTAGAATACTTCCTTTAAAAGATGTAATCCCGCCACAGCGGGATGCTAAAATTTTAATGCTGATTTAGGGGGCGAATAGCTTGGTCCTGTTATTCCGAATCACGGTTCATCGGGATTAGGAATAACAGACAGCGTGGGCAAAGCAAAAGAGTGTAAGAATGGAATCGTTTAGTCGTTGAGGGGTTTAGTGTTTAAAGATGTCGTCCCTGATGGAAGGCAAGAGTTTAGCGCACCATTTCGATGGTGTAAAAATTTGTTTCCTGCTGATCGCGCAGATTAATGTGGAATTTTTAATCTTTTCTCTGCGATTATCTTCGGAATCTGCGCGAAAAAAATTCTAATACAAAAATATCTTTGAGCCCTTTGCGACTTCTTTGCGCTCTCTGTGTTTGATTAAATCCCTGCTTAAATGTTTTTATTGCGGCTATGCTGCCTTATTTTTATTGTTCGCTAAATTTTTGGTGTACCTAAATCTTCATAAGTACCATAAAACGTTAAATTGAATATAATTTAAACACATTTAGAGAAAAAATCACCTACAGGATAGATAGAAATCATATCATTACTCTGGTAATGTGATTTATTGAGAAACTTGACTTTAAAAGCATACTAAAGCAAATATTAATAATTGTAAACCTCATCTCAATCTTAACTATGCTTTTTGACAAATTATTAAACGGGAATAACCAGAAATGTTTTCTTAAAAGGCTTCATGAAGGGATAAACTTTTGAATTTCCAGATTATTCACGATTTTAAAATGCTTATCGTTAGCGGTTAAAATGGGCAAGCCATGAACAATGGCCGTTGAGGCGATTAGAGCATCTGCCAGCGTTAATGAATGACTAAGATAATAACGTTCTACCAGAAACATTGCCCGGGCTGAAATTTCTTCATCGATCATTAAAATATTCGTCTGCCATGTACGTAAAGCGATCCTGAGCGACTTTAACTCCTTTTTATTCCTCATTCCCTGAACAAGTTCAATGTACGTTACGACAGAAATAGAAAAACTTTCCTGGCTTTCGATAACCTCAAAAGCCCTGTCATTGCCTCGTAAGTACCAGATCAATACATCGGTATCAATCAAAATCATTCAACCGGCCTTCACGAATTTTTCTAACATAGGCAGCAACATCTTCCATTTCTTTTCTGTCCTTCCAGATTCCGAAAAGATCATGGTTTTCTGAACGTACCGATTTCCCCTTTTTTAAAGGGACTAATTTCACCACTGGTTTTCCCCTGTAGGTAATCACAACTTCTTCACCTCGTAAAGCCGTTTCAATCAATTCTTTTGAAAAAAACCTTAGATCTTTTGCTGTGGCTTTCATATGCTCACCCCTAAAACAATTAATTGTTTACACTCAAAAATATAAACTTTAGGCCAATGGATGTCAAATTTTAAAAACTTTTT
>NZ_JBSMDE010000007.1:0-11734 GCF_056497305.1 Caldithrix sp.
TCCGCATCCCGCCGTGGCGGGACTAGATTTTTTGAAGGAAGTATTCTAAGGCAGCAAAGCCGCAACCAAAATTAACCACAGAGAGCCCACAGATTTCGAAAAAAAAATTAAATTTATTGACATATAAGGCGAAAACTTAACAAAGCTGAACAATTTGCTCCCCTTCCCTTTATTAAAAAAAGGGAAGGGGGCCGGGGGGTTAGGATCTTCAGTACAAAAATTTTCGCACGCTAATGCATTACATCTTTTGAAGGAAGTATTCTAATAATCTATTTTTAAAATTTGGTCGGGAATATCAGTTATAATACCATCGACTCCTATTTTTTTTAATTTTCTAATTTTTTGAATATCGTTGACGGTCCAGGCGTTTACTTTGATGCCTTTTGAATGAAAAAACTTAATGATGCAACTATTAATAAATCTATAATAAATATTTATAGCATTTATTTTATTATCATAATTGAGTCTAAAATGGGGAGCTGTATCAATATAAAAATCTAAAAATGGGATATATAAAATTATTAATTTTTGTAATTTAATATTTTTATTTTGAGAATAAATTTCATTTAAAATTTCATCGTTAAAAGTATGAATAAAACACCAGGATTCGGCGTTATTAGATTTTATAACTTGATTAACTATTTTAACGATATCAGGATAATCCGAAAGAGAGCCTTTTATTTCTATCAATAAATTACATTTACCGTTAATAGTTTTAAGTACCTGATCAAGAGTAGGGATTATTTCATTTTTATATCTTTCACTAAACCAGGAACCAGCATCATAACTGAGTAATTCTTTATATGTTTTTTGTCTTATTTTTCCCGATCCATTTGTTGTTCTATCGATTGTATAGTCATGAATAACAACAGGGATATTATCTTTAGTCAAATGTACATCGATTTCAATTTCTTCAATATTATGTTTTAATACTTCTTGAATGGCCGAAATGGTATTTTCAGGAGCTAAATTTGCTCCACCTCGGTGGGCTATCACAGTAAAATTATGATTTTCAGAAATATCTTGACAAAAAGGATTAAACTCAGATATAGAAATCAATATTAGCAGAATAATCAGACTAAGAAATAGGAATAGTTTTTTCACTGAATCACTTTCTTAGAACTTACATCTGAACCAGTTTACCAAAAAGCCAATTTAACCAAATTGAAGTGATGATGGCAGCTAAAATTGATCCGAATTTTGCTATTGTTTCCGTATCAAATGGCCATACAGGCATTTTTTCGGCTTTTTTATATAATGAATCAATCTTTTCTAAAATTTCAAATTCGATATTTAATTTATTAAGATTTATGGTTTTTATCTTATTGTTAAATTCATCATAAATTTTATTAAATTCTTCGGAAAGTCTGTTAAGTTCTTCTTCTTTAAATTTTTTCATTGCAAAATGAGCACCGCTCAATGGATAAAAAAATGCAAAGATCAATAAAGGAACATATAATGTTAGTCCAACTAAAAAGATAATATTTACATTTCCAAAGAAGATATAGGCAAAAATAGGAATAAGTGGGGGAAGAAGGAAAAATACCAACTTTAAACTAAATTGTCCCATTTTACCAAGCCCACCAGCCTTATCTGGGTTTATTGGTCTTAATTTTAATGCTTTCCGCTCAGTCAGTTCTTGTAGAATATTTTTCATACTATATAAAATGGCAATATATTTATACAATACTAAAGGGAATAATATTCCGAAAACAATTCCTTCATAAAAAGTTCTTATAACAAAGCTGGCTAAAAAATTTTTTGATGACCAGATATCCTGCCCATAATTGGTGACAGCATTCCAGTGTGAAATAGAGCTCATTGTCAGCCAGGCAAATCCACCCAGAATAAACAGCCATTTAATTATCGCATATTTCCCCCCACCTGTAACAATCAATTGAAATTTTTCTAACAAAGCATGGTAATCCTCATGAGTTAACCGGCTTGAATGCGGATCATTTGCTTTGGACTGAAAAATTATTACGCTATTTAATGAATGGATGACTTCATTTATATTTGGGAGATAAATAATAGCTAGGGAAAAGATTAAAGGTATAAAAATAAAATAAGTCAAAAAAATAATGTCTTCAAGCAGCCCCAATCCGTTTTGCAAAAAAAGAGAATCGTCAATTTTAGCTGTAAAAATAAACATGATGAAAGGTAATAAACTGAATAATATCCAGATGGATAATAAATTTTTAAATCTATTATCAGGAGCATAAATTTCAGTAACAGGAAAGATTTTTAAATTTTCATACATAGTTCTCCCTTATAGTTAATTTTTTTCAAAGATATTTAATTAAATCTTTTATTGCAACCTAAACATCTAAGGCAGCAAAGCCGCAACCAAAACTAACCGCAAAGAGCACAAAGAAGTCATAAGGTACGCAAAGAAAAAATAAAACCAATTATTTAACATGTAAGTAAAAAATTTATCGTGCCGGCAAAATTGCCCCCCTTCTCTTTTTTAATAAGAAGGGGCTGGGGGATGAGTTTTTAAAACAGCACAAAAATTTTAGCACGCTAAAATGTTAGATCTTTTAAGTGAAGTATTCTAAAATTTAGGGGGAATAATTCTCTTAGTCAATACAGGGCAATACTATTTTTTTGTTAAAATTTTTTACTTTAGAAATTTAGGAGTTACTTTTTCCTCCTTAACGATTTGCTTACTGCAGGCGAGTCTTATGCAACGGAGGATCCATGGAAAAAATTGGCTTATTCTAAAATAGTAAATAGAAATACGCCAAAATATTATGCTGAAGCTTCAAATCCCTTTATTGTGAATGACTTGCTTTTGCTTAAATCTATATTTGAGTCAGATGTGTTAGAACATGATTCACTTTATCCAACATTTGTAAAATTAGAATTGGAATATTTTTAAGAAAAATAAAAAACCTTTAAAAGAGATCTCTTCTACAGTCCATTAAACATCCTCATCGTCTTCGTTTAGTTTCCGAATCATCAATGAATGCCAACGTCTTTCATTTGCGCTTTGCTTTCTGATCCCCTAAATTGTACCCATGAAATTGTCAAGTTTAAAAATATTGAAGAGGGTGCCATGGAATACAATCCGTTAAACGCTCCGGATCCGAAAGAATGGTTCGCTATGAATGAAATGGAAAGAAATTTGGTGGTTCAGGAATACCATCAAAAAGCCGGTATTGAAATCCAGAATGCGACCATGCACGCCACCATTCACGTAATTATTGAAAATCAGTTGCTGGAAGGTCTGCCGGATGCGGTGGAGGCGCTGGAGCGGTTGCAATATCAGGGTCTGGACCGACATGATGCGATCCATGCAATCGGCACCGTTCTGCTGGATCATTTGTCGGAAATAATTCACTCCCCGCAGGAATCGGTTGAAGCGGATCCCATGGAATCCTATTTGAAAGATTTGCGAAAACTTACTAAGAAATCCTGGCTTAAAAAAATAAGAAATAAACGATGACGGCTTACTATTACTTAGAATAGTAGCTTTTTGTCCGGCATTCCGATTAAATCATTCATTAAAGCATCCATGGCCAAGGCAAGGTAACAGTGCTGTAGAAGCCTTTTGGCCGTTTAAGCAAAGCTCTAAAGCGATTGTGTTGCCCATCGTAGTCCAATCAGGCGAACGGACAGATGGCAAGACATCCTCCTGTAAAATACATTTTTCAATAATCCGAGGTGATTAAGCTATTTATTTTACAAAAAATTTTTATTTGTTTCATTTAATCATTAGTTTTAACCTTTTTAGAAAATGACAAGAGGATGGATTATGCTCAGCATGTATGAGATCATTAAAAAGAAACGGGATGGTTATCCCCTGGAAGCAGAAGAGATTGAATTTGTAATCCGTGGGTACACCCAGGGAACAATACCGGATTATCAGATGGCCGCTCTTTTGATGGCCATGTTTATTAGAGGAATGAATCCGGAGGAATCCCATGTGTACACCAATGCTCTGTTGCATTCCGGGGAGCGTGTGGATTTAAGCGAAATCCCCGGCGTTAAAGTCGATAAACACAGTACCGGTGGGGTAGGCGATAAGGTATCCATCCCTCTGGCGCCGATTGTAGCTGCAGCCGGTGTTCCAGTGCCTATGATTTCAGGGCGCGGTTTGGGACACACTGGCGGAACCCTGGACAAACTGGAAAGCATCCCGCAATTTCGTGTTAATCTTGAAATTGAGGAATTCAAAACCATTCTTAAAAAGGTCGGGGCCTGTCTGATTGGCCAGACCAGTACCCTGGTGCCGGCCGATAAAAAGATTTATGCACTGCGTGATGTTACGGCAACCATTGAATCCATTCCCCTGATTACGGGCAGCATTATGAGTAAAAAGATCGCCGAAGGCATCAATGCCCTGGTGCTGGATATTAAAACCGGTTCCGGCGCTTTCATGCGCGAGTATGATCAGGCTAAAGAATTGGCCAGACAACTGATCGCTACAGGGGAGCGATTTGGAATTAAAACCCTGGCCTATCTGACCAATATGGATCAACCACTGGGACGCGCCGTTGGAAACTGGCTGGAAATTATGGAGAGTATGGACGTATTAAATGGTCAAGGGCCGGAAGATTTAGTAGAGATTACGGTGACTCTGGCTGGCACCATGATCTATTTAGGTCAGAGAGCCGATAGTATTGAAGAAGGGAAACAACGTGCCCGGGCATTGTTGCAATCTGGAGCCGCGCGGCAAAAATTTCTGGAAATCATCAAGGCGCAAAATGGCGACCCCTATTTCCTTTTGCAACCAGAAACCTATCCTAAACCTAAATTCAGTCAGGATGTACCTGCCCAGGCCAGCGGTTTCGTTAAACGCATCGATGCTCTGGAAGTGGGCTTAACGGCTGTAATGCTAGGCGCCGGTCGTCAGAAATCAGACGATCAGATCGATCCTAAGGCCGGTATCATCATTCATAAAAAAGCCGGTGAAGCCGTAGAAAAAGGGCAGGCAGTGATGACCATTTACACGGATCGCCAGGCGGCCCTGGAACCGGCTGTGCAGCGTTTGCAACAGGCCGTTTCTTATCAGGCGACTCAACCGGAGCCGGAACCATTGATATTCGAATTTTTAGATCAAGATAGTTTTTAAAATGCGGAGATTTGGGCCAGACGCTTAAAACAGCCAGCCAATAGTATGGGTCGATTAACCAGAAAACAGAAACAGCGTATTCGTCATTTTTTAAAAGCTAAAACAGCCATCGAGCAAAAAAAAGAGATTATTCACAGCGGTGATGTGCCCAAATACATTGCACGCCACATTCCCTTTATCCGTAAAATAGCCAGGAATATCGATCAGTTGTTAATTGTTTCTTCCTTTGTAGAACCGCCCTTAAAAACGGGCCTGATAGATCGTTTTTTGGTTCTGGCTGAATTGGAGCAGATAGAGGCCCTGATCTGTCTGAACAAAGTCGATTTGCTAACGGATCGAACGGAAGCCGAAGAGATGGCGGCCATTTACCGAAACATAGGCTACCCGGTCTTTTTGACATCGGCCAGCACAGCAGAAGGCGTTCCAGAACTGTTCAGCGCGCTGAAAGGGCATAAGACTGCCCTGGCCGGGCATTCAGGAGTGGGCAAAAGCAGTTTGCTTAATGTCATGGTTCCAGAGCTGAAAATTCATGTCAATGAAGTCAGCCCTTCCACCAAAAAAGGACGCCACACCACCACGCGCATCAAGGTGTACGAGCTGGATGACACAACCCAGGTCATAGATCTGCCTGGTTTAAAATTGCTGGATTTTATTGACATTCACTACAGCGAAGCCCGTCTTTTTTACCGTGAGTTTGTGGAGCGCTCAGGCCAATGTAAATTTAATGATTGTCAGCACATCACCGAGGAACACTGCGCTGTAAAAGAGGCGTTGAAAAAAGGCGAAATTCATCCCCTGCGCTATGAGTCGTATTTGAATCTGGTTGAATCTCTAAAGAATTTTGACTGAAACGAGAACGGAATCCGTACAGTGAACTAACAACTTTAGAAGGTAGAAAAAGTTGGGTTCGCATTCCTGAAGCAGCAGGGATGTCATCATTAATTGTTTACAGAAAATACAGCAAAGTTAGGGATTTTGAATAATAAATCCCGAATTATTTTGTACTCAGGACGTCCGAATGCAAGTTGGAGTGTTTCAAGCGCGACGTAACTTGAGCTTCAGCTTGAGACGTTTGTAAGTATGAAGAAAATTTTCTCCGCTCCGTGCATCGGTCGAAATGACAAGCAGTGAGGCCGGTGTCGACATGTCATTTCTCGTCCTTCCGACCTGTCGGTATGACGAAAAATCCCTTTCATTATTTAAAGAGACCTTACCTGTCAGAAACACTTTTCCCTTAGCCTGGAAAAGTGTATGTGTGTAAGAGTTAAGAGTGTAATAGTTAATTAGTTGAATGGTTGAATAGTTAAATGGTGTTGAGTGTTATTCTGATCCCGCTTTAGCGGGAAGAAGAATCCCTTACACTGGTAGACTGAACTCCCCCTTTTCCAGGTTTTAGAAGAGAAGGGACTAAAATATAAGAACGAACAAGGCCCAAACGGTTGGAGCGCAGCGGAAATCCCGATTCTCGGGGAGAGGCCCGTCTGGCTGGCGCAGCCTGACAGGCCAGTCTGGCAAGGCGCAGCCTGACAGGCCAGTCTGGCAGCACCAGCCTGACAGGTCTGGACGGCTATCCAGCCGGACAGGCCATTCAACAATTAAACAATTCAACAACTCAACCTTTTTTTTTACTACCTCACACAGCACAAAAATTTTCGCACGCTAATGGGCAATATCTTACAAAGAAAGTATTCTAAGGCAGCCATGGACACCTAAACACTCAAACCTTTCTGAAAGAATCGCGAAATGATTTTTCCTTTTTACAGAAAACAGCAATGCCTTCCAGGCGGCCTATCTGTTTAATCCAGCCACTTGATGAGGCGCGTGTCGTGTTTGTGCAGTAAGTGATCGTTAAGTGGCAAGACGCGGCAGGAAAAACGATAAGCGCCATCCGATCGGGCCTGCACTTTTTTTCCGTACTGATAGCGCCCGTTGCCCAGCTCTTTTTCTAAGGGTAAAACTACGATCTCCATATTCTGATGGCTTTGTAGAGCATCCTGGCGTTCCAGGACCAATTCAACCAAAACTTCTTCCGGTTTAAGGCCATCCAGTTGAATAATCACGTGAATATCGCGTTCTTCACCGGCGCTAAAAATTCTGTTTTCGGCCCCGTTGGCAAGCATGGTAAATTGAATGGTTGGCCATTTGGCGCTAATATTTTTATACCAGCGCACGTGTTCTTTCAGTAAGCTGAACTGGTTGCGCGACAGTTTTTCCGCCTGCTTCATGCCTGGCACGTAATATTTTTCGATGTATTCCCACACCATGCGGTGCGTACTAAACTGGTGAATGATGGTTTTTAGCGATTCTTTTGCCATTTTTACCCAGCGTAAAGGCACGCCGTTCTCATCGCGATCATAAAAATTGGGCACGACCTCTTTTTCCAGCAGTTCGTACAGCGACTGACTATCATGCTGATCCTGTCTTTCGGGGTCGGTAAATTCAATATCGTCGCCAATGGCCCAGCCGTTTTTACCGTTAAAAGCTTCCGGCCACCAGCCGTCGATAATGGACAAATTGATTCCGCCGTTTATCGGCACTTTCTGACCGGACGTTCCGCTGGCTTCTAGCGGGCGGCGCGGATTGTTCAACCAAACATCGCTTCCGGAAACCATGGCGCGGGAGATGGCCATCGAATAACCTTCCACAACCACGATCTTGCCGCGGTAGCCCTCTTCCTGTGCAAAACGATTGATGGTACGAATCAATTCTTTACCGGCATCGTTGTGCGGATGGGCCTTGCCGGCGAAAATAATCTGCACCGGTCGCTGGGGATCGTTTAAAATGTTCTTTAATCTTTCCGGATCTTTAAAGATTAAAGTGGCCCGTTTGTAGGGGGCAAATCTGCGTGCAAATCCGATGGTCAAAATGTCCGGATCCAGAATGGCATCGGGAGCGGGGAAGTGGTGCTCGGCGTTTGCAAATCGTTCCAGCCGTTTTTGATATTCGGCGCGCAGGTAGTCGGCCATTTCTTTGCGCATCTCCTGCATGGTTTGCCAGAACACAGAATCTGGAACATCGTCAATCTTTTGCCAGTAGTCGGCGTTGCGGATGTTTTCACGCCAGTCCTTGCCCAGGTATTTTTCGAACATCTGAATCATCAGGGGATGCAGCCAGGTTTCGGTGTGAATCCCGTTGGTTATGTGGCCGATGGGAATTTCACTTTCGGGGATGCCCGGGAAGATGTGTTTCCACATGGCACGTGAAACGCGTCCGTGAATGGCGCTAACGCCGTTAGCCATGCTGGAGAGATTCAGAGCCAATACCGTTAAAGAGAAGTTTTCGTGTCGGTGTTCGTTGATGTTGCGGCCCAGATCAAAAAATTGTTTTTCATCAAGGCCTATATTTTCCCAGAATGGTTTGAAATAAGTGCGCATCAGATCAAATTCGAACGCTTCATTGCCGGCCGGGATGGGCGTGTGAGTGGTAAACAGCGCAGAATTGCGGACCATTTGTAAGGCTTCGGCAAAGGTTAAGCCCTGATCCATTAATTCCCGTACACGTTCCAGACCCGAAAAAGCGGAATGGCCTTCGTTCATGTGAATGACCGTGGGGTCGTAGCCCATAGCCCGTAAGGCCCGAATGCCGCCGATTCCTAAAATGATCTCCTGGCGGATGCGCATTTCGCGATCGCCGCCGTAGAGCGTGCTGGTGATTTCCTGGTCCGCCGGGGCGTTTTCCGGAACATTGCTGTCCAGTAAATAAAGCTTCACGCGTCCCACGTCGGCCTGCCAGATCTGCGCCAAGACTTCGTGGTCTTTTAAAAAGACAGAGATTCTAATTGGCCGACCGGCAGAATCGGTCACCAGCTTTAAGGCCAGACGCTGCGGATCCAGTGCGTCGTATAATTCGATTTGATTGCCGTGTTCATCAAGCTGCTGATTAAAGTAGGCGTATTTGTAAAATAAGCCCACGCCCACCAGAGGCAGGCCAAGGTCGCTGGCCGATTTAAGGTGATCACCTGCCAGAATGCCCAGTCCCCCGGAATAGTTGGGGAGTGATTCATGAATGCCAAATTCGGCAGAAAAATAGGCAATCAATTTATTTTGCAGTCCAGGGAATTGTTTTTCATAGGCGGTGGCCTGGCTTTGCAAATAGTTTTGAAATTTCTGGTGAATGGTGCTTAATCTTTTGTTGAAAGTCTGATCGCCACTTAAAGCCTGTAAACGCTGGTCAGAAACATCCTGCAAAAGGGCGACCGGATTGTGGCCGCTGTCTTCCCAGAGTTTTTCATCTATCGTTTTAAACAGCTCAATAGCTTCATAATTCCAGCTAAACCAGAGATTTTGACTCAATTCCTCCAGTGGCTGTAAGTTGCCTGGCAGTGCTCTGCGATTGGTCATACCATCTTCTCCTCAATCTATACACTCTGTTTTGAGTTACTGATGCGCAAAATAGCAAATGGAATTAAATTCTGCAAATTTAAAATGCGGGATTGGCCCGCTGTTAATATGGCATTGTTTGACAGATTGGCATAAGAAATCCAGCTATTTGACAGCCCTTAGCAGGCAAGCAATTACAGATCATTGCCGGATATTTTGTTTAATTGTCGGTTTTTAAAATAGTTAAGCGTTAAAACTTTTAATTGTGGCATGATAGTTGTAAATTAATTGGCGAATAAAATAAAGATAGGAGAATTGTGGTGTCAGAAATCAAAATAATTCCTGAAACTCTGGAAACATTACCCATCATGCCATTGCGCAATACGGTGGTTTTTCCGCATCAGGTCATTCCACTGGCTGTGGGACGCGAAAAATCGCTGGCTTTGCTTAATCATCTTGACGAGGGCTCAAAAGTAATTGGCTTAATTGCCCAGCGAGACGGTCGAATCGAAGACCCCACCGTGGATGACCTGTACACCTGGGGCACGGCGGCTATGATCCTCAAAAAATTCAAAATGCCCGACGGCAGCGAGCAGATTATTGTGCAGGGATTGTACCGTTTTCGTCTGGTGGAGATGACGCAAAGCGAACCCTTTTTCATGGCGAAAATCCAGCAAATGCCCGATGAATTCGTAACGGATATGGAAGTGGAAGCGCTGGTGAACAACATCAAAAATGTCTTTCAGAAAGTGGTGGATTACATTCCTTACCTGACCAATGAGCATCGGGTGATGATTTTAAACACGGAAGAGCCGCACAAACTGGCCGACCTGGTGGCTGCCCAGATTAATTTTAGCGTTTCCGAAAAACAGCAGGTCCTTGAAATTCAGAATGTCAAAGAACGGCTGAAAAAGGTCAATTACCTGATTAATAAGGAACTGCAGATTCTGGAGCTGGGCAATAAAATTCAAAACGACGTGCAGGGCGAGCTGAATAAAACTCAGCGCCAGTATTTTTTGCGCGAGCAGCTTAAAGCCATTAAAAAGGAACTGGGCGAATACGAAGACGAGGGGACGGAAATTGAAGAACTGCGCGAAAAGCTGGCCAAACTGAAGATGCCGGCCGAGGTGCGCAAGGTGGCCGAAAAAGAATTGAACCGTCTGGCTAAAATGTCGCCCATGGCCAGCGAGTACACCGTAACGCGCACCTATCTGGACTGGCTGATGGAAATGCCCTGGAAAAAGAGCACGCGCGATCGCTTAAATGTTAAAGAGGCTGAAAGAATATTGAACGAAGACCACTACGGTCTGGAAAAGGTCAAAAAGCGTATTCTGGAATATCTGGCCGTGCGGCAGTTAAAATCGGATATGAAAGGCCCCATCCTCTGCTTTGTGGGCCCGCCAGGGGTGGGCAAAACCAGCCTGGGACGCTCCATTGCGCGCGCCTTAAATCGTAAGTTTTCACGCATGTCGCTGGGCGGCGTGCGGGACGAGGCGGAAATCCGCGGGCACCGCAGAACCTATGTGGGCGCCCTGCCCGGACGCATTATTCAGGAAATTAAAAAGGTCGGCTCCAATAATCCGGTGATCATGCTCGATGAGATCGACAAGCTGGGCATGGATTTTCGCGGCGATCCTTCATCCGCCTTGTTAGAAGTGCTCGATCCGGAGCAAAACTATTCGTTTACCGATCACTATCTGGAGGTGCCGTTTGATCTGTCCAAAGTGATGTTCATTGCCACGGCCAATATGATCGATACCATTCCGCCGGCCCTGCTGGATCGTATGGAAGTGATTGAAATTAACGGCTACATCGATGAAGAGAAGCTGCGCATTGCGGAGCAGTATTTGATTCCCAAACAGCTTAAGAATCATGGTTTAACGGAAAAGCAGATCACTTTTACGCGCAATGCCATTTTGAAGATTATTAACCGCTACACGCGCGAGGCGGGCGTACGTAACCTGGAGCGGGAAATTGCGGCCATTGTGCGCGGCGTGGCCAAGGAGATTGTTGAGGGTAAGGTTAAAAAACGGCGCATTACGCCTAAATTGGTGGAAAAGTACCTGGGGCCGGAGCGCTTCTATTCGGAAGTGGCAGAACGCGTCTCGCGACCAGGTGTAGCCACGGGCCTGGCCTGGACGCCGGTGGGCGGCGATATTCTATTCATTGAAGCCACCAAAATGAAGGGCAAAGGTCAGCTGCAGCTGACCGGCAAACTGGGCGAAGTCATGAAAGAATCGGCCAGCGCGGCCATGAGTTATTTGCGCTCGAATGCCGAAAAATATGGCATTGAAGACGGCTTTTACGAAAAATATGATACGCACATTCACGTGCCGGC
>NZ_JBSMDE010000008.1:0-9658 GCF_056497305.1 Caldithrix sp.
TTTGAGATAAGATTTTTTTTCAACCCGCACCATTCTCCCCCTCGCCCGCTTTGCGGGAGAGGGGGCCGGGGGGTGAGGGCTATTACTCAGCAGATATTCGCCGGTAAAAGATTAAACCAAATCTTAATCCATTTAAATATTCCGTAAAGCAGCAAAAAAATTTTCGCACGCTAAAATGCTAGTTCTTTTAAGGGAAGTATTCTAATATCCAAATGTTGGGATAGGGTTTTCAGGACATCCAGAACCCCTTACACGGGCAGCCTGAATTTCTCCCTCTTCCGCTCCCCGGGTGAAAACCAATTTCGGCCTTGCTATCAGGGAATGATTTTGGTTGCCCGATAAATGACCGCTACCCCGTTAAGCAACTTCCAGTACTCCACCCGATCGAAACCCGCGTTTTTTAATTGCGCCGTAAATTCAGCAATGGAAGGAAATTTCTCAACCGAAGCAGGCAAATAGGAATAAGCTGCCGGGTCTTTACTTACTAATCTACCAATTAAAGGTAAAATATTCTTAAAATAAAAGAGATAAATTTGTCGGAACAGGAAAAAGGTGGGTAAGGAGAATTCCAGAATGATGGCCTGGCCGTCCAGGGTCAGAACGCGATGAATCTCTCTCAGGGCTTTCTGCATATCCCCCATATTTCGGATGCCAAAGGCGATGGTCATGCCATGAAAACAGTGTTCTTTAAAGGGTAGATGCTCGCCATCGGCGTTGACCAGGGCCAGGCGCGAATCTGTTTTTGCATCCGTAATTTTGGGTCGGGCGAATTTAAGCATGCGCAGGGCAATGTCCACGCCTACCACGTGGCAACCCTTCTGGCGGATCGTTTCCAGCGCGAAATCGGCTGTACCACAGGCCAGGTCGAGCACACGATGTTCTTCTGAAACCTGTAGCTTGCGAATGGCCTTCTTGCGCCACAAGATGTCCAGGCCAAAACTTAAAACATGATTAAGAAAGTCATAGCGATGGGCAATGGCATTAAACATGTTACGCACATAGCGCTTTTTCTGGGTTCCCGGTTCCAGAACCATTTTGGGCTCAGCCATTGTTTTCTCCCCAGCGCCTACTCAATTGATGTGGAATGTTCAGGTGATCCATTACCCGGGCCACAATAAAATCGACCAGCTCATTGATGCTTTGCGGATGGTGGTAAAAGCCGGGAGAGGCAGGCAGGATGGTTGCCCCTGCCCGGGTGGCTTTTTGCATATTTTCAATATGAATCAGATTGTAAGGTGATTCGCGAAAAACCAAAACCAGGGGTCTGCGTTCTTTTAAATGCACGTCGGCCGTTCGTTCGATGAGGTTGGCGGCGTAACCATTGGCCACTGCGGAAAGGCTTTTGGCCGAACAGGGGATGATGACCATCCCCTCAGTGAGAAAGGAACCACTGGCTACCGGGGCAAAATGGTTTTCGGCCTCGTGTAAAATAATTTCTGCTCCATTGTAGGGCTCATTGCCAAACGTTGCCCAGAATTCCTGAAAGCTCTGTCTGGCAGCGTCCCAGCCGATCTCTGCTTTTAGAATCTTTTGCGCTACAGAAGAGACGATCAGATGCACCTGGTAAGCATCAGGCACAGCCCGCAAAAATCGGGCGGCGTAAAGCATGCCGCTGGCGCCACTAATTCCTACTACAATCCGCTTCATAATAAGAAGTAATCTCCCAGAATACTCAAAAAGAAGATGACGCTGATGATGCCATTCATATTAAAGAAGGCCATATCCAGTTGTGAAAGATCATCCGGTTGCACCAGCGAATGTTCATAACTGAGTAGAGCCGCGATTACGGTTAAACCTACCAGATAGATAAAATGCAGGTCTAATACAATCCACAGGATGAAGAGCAGGGCAAACGCTATTAAATGGCTCAGACGAGCAATCCACATGGCTTTTGTTTTGCCAACCAGGCTGGGAATGGAGTACAGGCGATACTGGCGGTCGAATTCGTAATCTTGCAAGGCGTACAAAATGTCAAATCCTGCCACCCAGAATACAACGGCCAGCCCCAGAAGCACAGGCGGCCATGCAAAAGAACCGGTAATGGCCAGCCAGGCGCCTACTGGTGAAATACCTAAAGCCAGGCCCAAGACATAGTGTGAAAAGGCAGTAAAGCGTTTGGTGTAGGAGTAAATGAAGATAACAAACAGGGCCACGGGCGAGAGGACAAAGCACAAGGTATTCAATTTAAAGGCTGCAAAAATAAAAATCAGGGTTGAGATCAACACAAATGCAGAGACCTCCGCCACTTTAATTTTACCGGCTGGCAGATGGCGGTTTTTGGTTCGTGGATTGGCCGCATCATACTCGCGGTCGACCAGCCGATTGAATCCCATGGCTGCGCTCCGTGCGCTAACCATGGCCACAATAATCCACAATAATTTTTCGCGCGTCAGAGGCAGCACATCGTTGGCCAGAACAGCCGATGACAAAGCAAAGGGCAGCGCAAAAACAGAATGCGAAAACTTGATCATATGACCATACTCTACCAGGCGTTGTAAAAACTTTTTCAGAAACATTTCAACTCTCTCCATGTTCGTGAAACCACAGCAAGCTCAGGATTCTTCAGTACGGGTTTATTGAATTGAAACACATTGAAAGCCGCACGTTTACCCACTTCCAGCGATCCAAATACTTCCTGGCGACCAAGCGCTCTGGCTCCGTTTAAGGTCGCCATTTTAACCAGAGTCACCGCATCCAGAATACCATTAAATCGCTCCCATAGATAATAAATTTCATCATTTAAGTCAAGACTGGTATTTGATGCCAGGCTGTCTGTCCCAATACACAGGGGGATTCCCTTTTCAACATATTTTTTAAGTGGTGGCAGTCCCACATCCAGCAGCTCATTACTGCGCGCGCAGATACAAACCATGGCCTGGCTGGTTTTCAAGAGGTCCAGGTCTTTCTCGGTGACCTGCACACCGTGTACTGCCAGGGTGTTGGGCCGCAATAAACCAAGATCGTTTAGATAAGCGACCGGCGTTTTCTCCGGCCGTTTCCAGTCCGGCGGCCAGGCTTTGCGTGCTTTGAGAAAGGCTTCCACCTCAGTAGAACCCGTAGTAAAAAAGGCGTATTCGTCCGGACTTTCCGCCAGGTGGATGGAAATCCTGGGCGAAGCGCTGGCAATTTTTTTTAGCAACGGCCCCGAAGTGGAATAAGCAGCGTGCGGCGTCAGAATAGCCCGTGGATTCACCGCTTGCAGTTCCTGAATTGCTTTCCGGTAAATGGCGTCAGCGCGTTCTGGCAAAAATCCTAAAATTTCATAAAAAACCACCCGTTCAACCATCTCTTCAGGTAAGGGCGCCAGCAAAGGTCCATTGGTGATATCCCCCACCAACGCTGTTCCACTTTGACGCATCAGACGCAGTTGTTGCAGGGCAGAGCTTATGACGCCTTGCGCGGTCTCTTTTTGGGCGCGGGCTGCCAGCAATGATTCAACCCATGGAATAAATCCCAGCTGCGACAGTGGTTCGTCTTTCAGGTACGATAATTCCAGATGGGTGTGGGCATTTACCCAGGCCGGTAAAATAACAGCTTCCGGAAAGCTGTAAATCTTTAAATGGCTGGAATGGTGAGGCAATTCATGAATAGGTAAAATCGCCGAGATTAGGCCATCTTCGACGAGGAGAGCAGCCTCGCGCATGGGCGGGCTGGAAACCGGAACGAGCCAGCTGGCACAATAGGCTTCTTTCTTTTTCACATTAATTCAACAAATTGTATTCCATATCGCGCAGGCGGGGCTGAAAACCGGCCCGGCTAATGATCCGTTCAATCTCATCCCGCGTCATGCGGAAGGTAGCCCCGGCTGCCGCCACTACATTTTCTTCAATCATCAGGCTGCCAAAGTCATTTCCCCCAAAAAACAGAGCGGTCTGAGCTATTTTTGCCCCCATGGTCACCCAGGAAACCTGAATATTGGGCACATTATCCAGCATTAATCGCGAAATGGCCAGAGTTCGCAGGTAATCGTAGGCGCTGGTTTTTTCGATATGAACCCTGGTATTTTCCGGCTGGAAAGTCCAGGGAATAAAGGCGGTAAAACCCAGAGTGTGATCCTGGAGTTCGCGGATTTTAATCAGATGTTGTAAGCGGTGCTCGTAATTTTCCAGATGGCCGAACATCATGGTGGCCGTTGTTTTCATGCCCATTTTGTGTGCCGTTTCCATCACTTTAAGCCATTGCTCGGCTGTTGTTTTGTTGGCATTCAATTTTTGACGAATTTCATCCACCAGAATCTCGGCGCCTCCACCTGGAATGGAATCCAGCCCGGCCCCACGCAATCGGATCAGAGTCTCCTGTAATGAAAGCTGGGAAATTTTTGCAATGTAATGAATTTCCGGGGGAGAAAGGGAATGAATGCGCACCATAGGAAATCGATCTTTGATGTAGCGAAAAAGGTCTTCGTAAAAATCGATTTTTAATTGTGGATTCAGTCCCCCCTGCATCAAAATCTGGTAACCGCCCAGATCGATCGTCTCCTGAATTTTACGTGCGATCTCCTCTTTTTTGAGCACATAGCCTTTGGGCGAACCAATTTTTTCGTAAAAAGCGCAGAAGTCACAATTGGCCACGCAAATATTGGTGTAATTAATATTACGATCGATGATGAAGGTAACAATCGGTTTGGGATGCCAGCGCCGCCTTACCTGATCGGCCAGTTTACCCAACCAGAGCAGATCCGTTTGTTCAAACAGGAACAGTCCCTCTTCCAGGGTCAAACGTCCGCCATCGGCAACCTTTTGTTCTATGGTTTGTTTATTAATCTTCATAAAAATGTAACTCCGGAATGTGATCAATCAACCCTAAATAAAAGGCATAATGGTAAAATTCCATTAAACCTGCTTTTTCATCCTCACCCAGGGTGTAGTAAATATTTCGCGTCAGATACTCTTCATAGAACGACCAATCATTGGATTTACCCACAGCATATTCTCTGGCAATTTTTTCGATATTGTGTGAACCTACTTCATAGGACTTGTTCATGATTTCAACTTCTTCACGGGTCAAGCTTAGCTCGTGTCCGGCCCAAAATGCGTAAACAAAGGGTAAACCCGTCATATCAGTCCATTCCTCCCCCAGATCCAGATGATTGGAAAATTCCGTTTGATATTGCAGAGCCCGATCGCCAATAACCAGCGCTGCATCGGCATGCTTCAACATCTCCTGCAAATTGGGAGGCATGTTCACAAATTCGGGTTCGATCTCAAATTTTTCCAATAGCAAGATTTTTAACAGGGCCACCGAAGTTCTGGAACTGGTGTCCAGAGCAATTCTATTAATGCGCTTAATATCCTGATTGAAAAACAAAGCCACACTCTTTACCGTTCCTCTGGATGAAATACACAAATTGGGAATGATTTTCCAGGCCCCTTTACTGCGTGCATATTCGATGGAGGGTACCAGACCCAATTCCACCTCGCCCTGTAACAGTCGTTCCGCGCAAACGGATGGCACGTCTTTTTGCATGGTAAATTCATGGGGAACCAGGCCTTTTTCCAGACCGTAAACCAAAGGCTTGGTATTTAAGTAACTCACATAACTCACATTTTTAACTTTGTAGGAGATCGGGGCGTCGTCCTGCGCTTTTGTTTGTGATGCTTTGCTAAAAAGATTATTAAATTCCATTGACTACTCCGTTTATTAAATCTGCTCCACGGTTTTCATTTCAGTATTAACACTCTGGTACAGTGCATTACGTTCCACGGGAATAAATCCACACTCGCTGATTAATTTTTTAAGCTGACTACGTGTTAACATCTGCGAAGATTGGGCGCCGGCCATGTGGTAAATGCGTTCTTCGACCACCGAACCATCAATATCGTCTGCTCCAAAAGAGAGAGCGATCTGAGCCACGTCTTTACCCAACATGACCCAATAGGCCTTGATATGGTCAAAATTGTCCAGAAGCAAGCGACTGATGGCGATGTGTTTTAAATCTTCTACCCCGGTGGCCATGGGCAGGCGGGCCATGCGTGTATTTTCCGGATGGAAGAGCAAAGGCAGAAAGGTTAAAAATCCGCCTGAATCATCCTGGGCTTCACGCAAACGAATCAGATGATCAACCTTTTCCTCATCCTTTTCGATATGGCCGTACAGCATGGTGGCATTGGTACGGATTCCTTTGCGGTGCGCCATTTTATGAATTTCGATCCATTCATCGGCCGAAAGCTTATCCATAAACAGTTTTCTTTTGACACGCTCGCTAAACACCTCTGCGCCGCCTCCGGGCATGGCACTCAAGCCGGCATCGATTAAATCGTCGAGTACATCTTCCCAAGATTTAGCGGAACGTTCTGCCAGGTAGGCGATTTCCACAGCGGTGTAGGCTTTGATATTCACATCAGGGCGCACCTCTTTAACGACACGCAACACATCGAGGTAGTACTCGTAAGGTAATCCATCGTCCAGGCCACCGACAATATGGATTTCCGTTATGGGTTCTTCGATGCGTTCCAGTACCTTTTGACGCACGGTTTCCAGCGACATACGATAGGCACCTTCCTGCCCTTCTTTACGGTAAAAGGCGCAAAACAGACAATCGTTCCGGCAAATATTGGTGGGATTAATATGTTGATTCATTGTAAAATAGGTTTTTAATCCGTTTTTTTGCAACCGAACATGATGCGCCATTTGACCAATGGTCAGAATATCGTTGGATCGGAAAAGGGTCATACCATCATCGAAAGACAGCCGTTCCCCCTCCATTACTTTATCATAAATCCCTTTTAAATTCAAATCCGTCAAGTCAATACCCCATTCTTACTTACTACGAAATCAAAAAATTTACGAGACCAGTACAGTTAAAGCAAATTTATGTATCTCTTTTTGTTTTTAGAACGTTATCATAAACGGGATAAAACGAGCAACTCGGGACCATTATTCCAGCCCAAAACCTGACCGGAATTTTAATGATTTTTGAACCGGGATTTGCCTGATTACCATGATTAAACTTTTTTAATGTCGGGATTCTGCGCCTAAAAATGAGAATTACGTTCCTTTGGGCAGGAAAAATCATGGCAATCCGATATCGGAAATGAGTTTTCCCTTTTGCAAAAAACTGTTGTGTTTTATTAAAATATGTGATAATTTTCATTTCGTAAAAGATAGTTTGCAAAAATAAGGAGAACAAACAATGCCAAAAGTTTTGGTTGCTACCGTAAAGCCTTTTGCCCCCATTGCTGTGGCTCAGATTAAGGACATTATTGAAAAAGCCGGGTATGAATTTGCCCTGTTGGAAAAATATGAATCAGAAGAAGAATTGAAAAAAGCGGTGGCTGATGCTCATGCTTTGATCGTGCGCAGCGACAAAATCCATGCTGGGATCATGGACGCCGCCCCCCAACTAAAGATCATTGTACGGGCAGGCGCCGGTTATGACAACATCGATCTGCAAAGCGCGACACAAAGAGGGATTGCCGTGATGAACACTCCTGGGCAAAACGCCAATGCCGTTGCCGAACTGGCCCTGGGCATGATGGTCTACCTGGCGCGTAATCAGTTCAATGGTAAACCGGGCACTGAACTTAAAGGGAAAACCCTGGGCATCCACGCCTTTGGCCATGTGGGCCGACGCGTAGCGCAAATTGCCAGAGGATTCGGGATGGAATTATTTGCTTTTGATCCCTTCATTCCTGAAGCAGTAATCGCTAAAGAGGGCGTGACGCCGGTTAAATCGGTTGAAGCGTTGTACGAAAAATGTCAATATGTCTCCCTGCACATCCCGGCTAACGAACAAACAGTGAAGTCCATCAATTTTGAGTTATTGTCGCGCATGCCCCAGAATGCGGTGCTTGTCAATACAGCGCGGAAGGAGATCATCGATGAAGACGGCCTGTTAAAGATGTTTGCCGAACGCGCGGACTTTAAGTACATCTCAGATATTGCGCCCGATTGTGCCCCCGAAATCGCTGAAAAATATGAAGGACGCTACTTCTTTACTCCGAAAAAGATGGGGGCCCAAACCGCAGAAGCCAATATTAACGCCGGATTGGCCGCCGCCCGACAGATTGTCAACTTTTTCGAAAAAGGGGATCGCACTTTTCAGGTAAATAAATAAAAAAGATCCGGGTTCTGCTGAAAAGTCGGTACACCCAGCCCAGCGGCGGAATAAGGCGGTGCACAATCCATAAGCATTCTTTTTGTGCTGAAGCTGAATATTTAAGGATGGTTTGCAATAGACGGGGCCAGCGTGGCCCCGTTCTGTTTTGGAATACTTCCCTCAAAAGATGTAATGCCTTGGCGTGCAAAAATTTTTGTGCTGTGTGAGGAAGTAAAATCGTTGAATTGTTGAATGGTTCAATAGTTGAATAGTTGAATGGCCTGTCCGGTGGCCAGACGGGCCTGTCCCCGAAGATCGGGATTTTCGCTTCGCTACAACCGGCTGCGCCTGCCAGACGGGCCCGTCCTACGGCCGGACATGCCTGTCCCCGGGAATAGGAGTTTTCACTTACATAGGTACAACATTTGTGTAGGTGTTAGGGCAAGGCTCGAGCTGAAGCTCGAGTTACTTCTGAATCGGGAATAAGAATGACATGCCGGCACGGTTCCTCACCGCCTGGGCATAAGTTGCCCTCTCACAAAATAATTCGTAATTCGTAATTTTTAATTAAAATGCGCGCTTTGCAATTTTTTAAAGGTTGCGACACTGCTGCCTCAGCCCATTTCCCACAACTTAGGAGGATAGGTTCCCTGTTCAACCAACTGTTTAATATTTTCCTGTACAATGGGCTTGTCTTCCTGATAAGTTACTCCAAACCACTGTTCATCAGTCGGCAAAATTTTAATCCTGGCCTGATTGTGCTGAATGAGCTGATCCAGAATCCAGGGCAAAAAGAATTCGGCCTTTGGATTGTCGCCGTTGTGTTGAAGGAATTCTTTAAAATAAATTTTCAAGAAATCAAAAAACGTCGGTGTAAAGCCCATCATATTCATCGAGACATTGGTGCGGCCCGAAATTTCAATTTCCTGGCCTTCGTCGTTCAAATAAACAATCTGACTGTCTTTCCAGAAAATTTTGGTTCGTTCCACAATTTTTTGCAAATAGCCCTGCGCATCGGTTTCACAAATGCCTCTGGAAACCGCACCGTGCCTGGAGAGCGTCTTTTTTAACTGATAACCAATGATGGCATATTCTGTACTCCGCATATCCTGTTTTTTTAAAAAATTAAACAGGAGTCGATAGGCGCCCCGTCCGTAAAAGTCGTCGGCGTTGATGACAGCAAAAGGCTCCTGCACGACTTCCTCGGTAACCATGACGGCATGCGCGGTGCCCCAGGGTTTTTTGCGCTCCGCCGGCGCTGTAAAGCCCTCCGGTAAATTGTCCAGTTCCTGAAACACAAAATAGAGCTGGGCTTTGTCTTTTAATTTGGGTTCAAAGACAGCTCTGAAATCGGCCTCTAATTCTTTGCGAATGACAAACACAATTTTTTTAAAGCCCACACTTAGAGCATCAAAAATGGAATAATCTAAAATAGTTTCTCCATTGGGACCAAATTGATCGATTTGTTTTACACCACCGTAGCGACTGCCCATCCCGGCAGCTAAGATTACTAATGAAGGTTTCATGGAACGCCTTTCTTTTCATTATTGTTTACTGTAATATCCATTGCTTTAAAACTAAAATAAAAGCCTGCGCCTTTTGGAGCAAGAAAATTTATGC
>NZ_JBSMDE010000009.1:0-2731 GCF_056497305.1 Caldithrix sp.
TTTTTTGAATGGCGATGGGTTCATTTTTTGGATAATAAAGGGTAAACACTTTTATGGTATCCAGCTTGCTCCGGATGCTTTGAAGAAAGGCTTCTCTTTCTTCACGGGCTGGCGGAAGAAATAATAAAGAATGGAACTCACCGATGTTCAGGATTTTTTCTTTGTTTTTCGCTGGACTCTCTTCGGTCACCATTTTATCTGAATTTTCTTCGACAACAGAGGAGACTTTGTTTTGTAGTTTAGTAACGATTTCCACATCCAGTGATCCCTGGTATAAAAATGTAAAAAATAATGCGGTAGCCATTAACACGAACAGAACAGACAAAATTACCAACCATTTATTTCTACTTTTCTTTGGTGGGCGAGGTATATTTCCTCCTGTCATGGAAGCTGGATCTTTGATTTTTAGCAACTGGATGGTAATATTATCGTGGCCGCCGTTTTGGTTTGCCTGCTGGACCAATTTTTGTGCAGCTTTATCCAGGTTGGATGTGCTATTAAGAATTTGTGCGATTTTTTCATCGCTCACCATATCCGTCAACCCGTCAGAACAGAGCAAAAAGATGTCGCCTTCTTTTACGGTTACCGGCGTAGAAGCGATTTCCGGCTCAGAGTTCAAATAACCGATACACCTTGAAATGCGATTTTTGTACTGGTGGTTTGCAGCCTGACTATTACTCAGCACGCCGCGTTTTACTAATTCGCCCACATAGGTATGATCATGGGTTAACTGGATTAATTGCTTATCGCGAAACAAATATAAACGGCTATCGCCAACATGGGCATAGAAAATTTCTGTGCCATTAAAAAGAACGGCAACCAGAGTGGTACCCATTTCGGCCAGATGTCGTTTTTGTGCCGAACGCTTACGAATCACTTCGTTGGCAAATTTTACAGAATTTACAAAGAATGAAATAGGTTCATTAAATTTCTTTTTAAAATATTCTCCGATGGCCTTTACGGCCAGCTGGCTGGCGATCTCGCCTCCTTCCACGCCGCCCATTCCATCGCACAATACCAGCAGCAACCAGTCTTCATTCTGAAATGCAGCATAATAGTCTTCGTTATTCTGGCGTCTTTTCCCCACATCTGATATATTAAACAGTTCGTAGTTTTTGACCATGGTAAATATCCTTATTTACTTTTATTAGTACCTTATTAACTCCACCTGATAGCCGATCGGGCCAAAAGACAACGTATCCCCATTATTTAAAGCGGCCTTTTGTACCCTCTTGCCATTAAGCCATACCCCATTGGTACTGCCCAAATCCACCACCACGATCTGCCCGTCATCATGTTCGATTAAGGCGTGTTCCCGCGAGACCTTTGGATTATTAATTTGAATTTGGCAGGAAGGTGATTTGCCAATTTTTATCGGATAATTTTCAATGATTATCGGCTGTTCATCTTTGCCATGCAAAACACAAACGGTGGGTAATCCTCTTTCTAAAACTAAAGTCCGATTAAGCTCATCGGTTTCACCGCTATCTTTTTCCTTTTTATTTAATAGTTGGCCGACATAATCCAGATTCTTGCGAAATTTTTGCAACTCACTTTCATACCAGCTTTCCTTCTCTCTGGCCTCGCGTTCCACCGCTTCAACATCCTTCTATTTACGAAAATAAATCCAGATTGCAAACCCCACGCTGCTTAAAATCATAAGTAAAATGGCAAGCATGCCCCACGTCGAAAATCTCTTGGGCGTGGTGATTACCCTTTCGCTTATGGTCCTCAAGGTATCATTAGCCGCATAAATTTCAATAGCCAGGGGGCCGCTTAAGCCCCCTGGTTCGCCTTCCAGATTGTATTGTACAACATAAAATGCGCTGATGTTGTTTTTAATCTGTTGATATGCCCTGAGGATATCCTGTCTTTTTTGGGGATGCTGGTAGGCGCCGGCTGTAAAATCCGATATTTTTTCCAGATTCTTCAGATAGATGGGATTCAATCTGGTATATCCGACAGAAAACACCTTTACCTGTTTACTGATAGCCTCTTCAATACAGTCATCAAGCGTATAGGCCAGCGAGCCATCATTTTTTCCATCCGAAAAAAGAATCAAAAAACGAAGTGGGGGGCTTTTGTATTGATCGAATACATTGATCGCTTTGTAAATGCCATAGTAAAGTTCAGTAAGGTTCTCTTTAGCCGTTAATTTTTGAACTTTATGGCGGATTAATTCATAATCCGTTGTAAAAGGTTGTAGCAGATAAAACTCATTTCCGAAAGCGCAAAGCCCGATTCGAATTGGCGGTTTTAACTTTTTTGTAAAATCTTTAATGGCCTGTTTTACTTCCCCAATCGGGTTTTTATTCATACTACCGCTGATATCAACACAAAAGAGAATATCTACGGGCTTTCCAGAATGGATATAAGGTTCAATAGAAAAGTCATCGATCTCTTCTTCGCCGATTTTAAGGGTCACGTCAGAACGCCGAATGACGGGCAAGCGATTCTCCGCTCCCCCTTGCAGGCGAAGAACCAACTGATCGGCCGGATAGGTGCCCGAAGGCTCTTGCACAATTTGCAGGTTAAGCTCCCCACTCCAGAGGATGGAAAATAACAATAAGCTAAAAACCGGCAAGATAAACTTCATGATGCTATTCAACCTTTACTAAATATCTTCAAAATAATCCTTTTGCAAAAAACTTTGCGGTCGCTCGTAACGAATAACACGCGTTTTGCTCAGGATATCATGAAAGGCGCGTTTTTCAGGATGAAAGCCACACAT
>NZ_JBSMDE010000010.1:0-4375 GCF_056497305.1 Caldithrix sp.
TCTTTCATGGCCCCATTCACGATCAGTGTGAATTCGGAATGTCAGCCCGATGCTCATTCAACCATTCAACAAATCAACAATTCAACAGTTTCACTCCACCACACGGCACAAAAATTTTCGCACGCTAATGCATTACATCTTTTGAGGGAAGTATTCTAAGGCAGCAAAGCCTCAAACAAAATCAACCACAGAGAGCACAAAGATTTAGAAAAAAAAATGAAATTTATTGACATGAAAGGCGAAAACTCAGCAAAGCGGCACAATTTGCTCCCCCTTCCCTTTATTAAAAGAAGGGAAGGGGGCCGGGGGGGTTAGGATATTTAACACAAAAATTTTCGCACGCTAATGCATTACATCTTTTGAAGGAAGTATTCTAATTTATTCAATAAGCACCTCGCTATTGGGATGCGCCTGATGCCATTTTTTCCAGGTAGTTCTGACCGAGGGAATTTCCGGCAGGGTGGAATCGGCAAAAGTGCCGCTCACGCAGCGTAAGAGTTTCTCTTCAGGATAAGGGTACCACAAACTCTCCGATTGCGTATCGTAAAGGACAAATGTGTTGATGTACACCCAACCGCTGGCCCCTAAAAGGATGGCATTGCCTTTACTGCCTGTAAGCTCCCGACTGTACACGACAGTCAATTGTTCCAGCGGTCAGTAGGCCACCGCCACGTAGCGATCCAGAAAACGGTCATTAACCACTTCGTGATTGCGCAGGATGTTTAAGGGATAGGCCCTGCTCAGGCCATTCAAGGTTAAGCCGATTACTTCGAAGGTGGCGTCAGCGGCCGGGTAGTTGCTTTGACCCGGTTTGGCAAATTGCGGATGCAGGATGGGGGGAATGGCATTGACGCCCAGGCCAAAACGAAAAAGGTCTAAAGAAAAGCCGTACACTTTAACGGCGTGTGTCAGATCCCACACCTTTCCAGTTCGATCAACGAGCGTAATTTTCTTATCGGTATTACCGTCGCCGGAGTCGATGACCTTTGAGGGCGCCGGCTGGTTTTGTGAACAAAACCAGAGTAGGGCAGCGCAAGTCAGGATTAAAATTCTCATCGTTATTCCCTTCTGTAATGGTCATCTTTCTTTAAAGATAATTCATTTTTTTAGAAAATGGTTCACAAGAAGATCAAAAATGGGTCCTATTTTAATTCGACCGCCTGGGCGGTTGAGTGTGTCAAAATGGTCGAATCAGACGTAAACGAATACGAAATTTCTATCAATAAAAAAATATCTGCAGGAAAGTACTGACCAGGGTTGGCATTACACAAATCGCACCTCATGGAATGAACTGGCACGAAAATTGTAAAAAGATAATGTAGCAGTAAAGTTTAACCAACCGATAGGAGGTAACAATGTTGAAGCGCAAATATGCACTCTGGATTTCCGTGTTTATTTTGGTGCTAAGTTTTGGATTAATGCTCAGTAGCTGCGAAAAGGCGGATGAGGGCGTAACGCCATCGGATGTGGGCAAAGTGACCCTCAAAATTACGGATTCGCCTTCGCCCCTCAAATTTATTGAGGAAGCCAATGTCACGATTAACTTAATCGAAATGCACAGTGTGGACAGCGTGAATGGCGGAAACTGGATCACCGTGTGGGAAGGAAGCCAAACCATCAATCTGCTGGAACTGCGCGACGGTAAAACCGAAGACCTGCCGGAAGCAGAGGTTCCTGCCGGTACGTACAACATGGTGCGCATGCGCATCGATTCGGTGAGCATTAAATATGTCAATGGCGCGGAAGTCTATCTGGATCTTCCGGATAACGCCCGCGCTGGAATCAGGATTATGTTAGTCCCTCCGGTCGAAGTGGAAAGTGGCGATCTGTCTGAAATTTTGCTTGATTTTGATGTGAGTAAATCGTTCCGGATGCATGGTCGGTGGCATCAAAATTTTCCGGGATTCATTTTCCGTCCGGTCATTCGTGGTGTATGGATGAAAAAGGCTGGTGTCATTGCCGGCGCTGTTAGCGACGCCAGCGGCGCGGCTCTGAAGGATGTGGAAATTCAGGTCATCAGTGATTCGGTTGTGACACACACTTTTACGAATCGCCTGGGCTTTTACAAGATTCTGGGACTGCCGGAAGGAACTTACTCTGTTAAGGCTGAAAAGGAAGGTTACATGACTGAACAGGTTGACGGCATTCAGGTGTTTAAAAAACAGGTGGTTAACCAGAACTTTACTTTGACCCCTCAATAAACCTCAAAGGCTATCTCACAGCCCGAGAAAAGGGTCGTTTCGCCTGAATGGTGAAGCGGCCTTTTTTTGTGCCTTTTGCATGATAAATCTGAGGGAGGCGTGTGTATTAAGAATGCAATTTGCAATTCCGATGAAAAGAAGGAAAGGAAATGGCTTTCCCGATCTCCAATTTTTCTTTTGACAATAACCCACCCCCAACCCCTCCCGGGAGGGGAGTTTTGAGTGTGCCTCTCCCAGGAGGGGAATTATGAGTCTCCCCTCCACCGGGGGGACTAAGGGGTGGGTCAAATTCTCTCGAGCCGATTAATGCCTTCTAGCCTTTTAATCTTTGATCTTTCATCTTTAATCTTGCTTCTTTTTTCCTTTTTCTTTTCCCGCAAGAGAACAAGGCCTGTCTTAAAAGCACAGTAGAAATAGTTAAAACGTTTAAATAAAAAGGGATGTACTTCCAGAATAAACCTTTTTAAGGCTCCAAAAAGAAATCTCATGACAAACCAAAAATGCAAAAAAATTTGACAATAAAAAAGTGGTTATATAAATTAAAACATAGGTAAAACGTTTAAATTGAATGCGTATGAAAATAACCATTCGTGATGTAGCCCGGCGGGCCGGCGTTTCAACAGCCACTGTTTCCATGGTTTTGCACAATAAACGAAAAATCTCTGAAGAAACCCGGAAACGTGTTCTGAAAGCCATTCAGGAATTGAATTACCATCCTTCACAGGCTGCTCGCGGTCTGGTCTTAAAACAAACCGGAAATATTGGCTTTGTGCTGACAGAGAACCATTTTTTACGTACCGAGCCATTCTACACCAGAATTTTTCTGGGAACCGAATTTGAAGCACGCGACTCCAATTACTTTGTTTTGCTGGCCACTATCCCCAATGATTTTTCAGAAGACACCCCCTTACCGCGCTTTGTGACGCAACAGAATGTGGATGGCATCATCATTGGAGGTAAGGTGCCTTTAACTTTTTTGCAGAAGCTGGACGATTACAATTTCCCCCTTGTTTTTGTAGATTACTATCCTCCGCAAGGTGAGCACAACGCGGTGCTGATCGATAATATCCAGGGTGGCTTACTGGCAACCAACCATCTGATAGAGTTGGGGCATCGCAAAATAGCCTTTATCGGTGGCGACATGGATCATCCCAGTATTATGGAGCGCTACATTGGTTACAAATTAGCCCTTGAAAAACATGGGCTGAAATATGATGAGAATCTGGTAGTGACCAGTGAACAATCAACCAGCAAGGAAAATGGCTATCATGCGGTTTGCCAGTTAATGGATCACAAGGCAGATTTTACTGCGCTCTTTGCCTGTAACGATGCCATGGCCATCGGAGCTATGGAGTGTCTTAAAAAAAGAGGGATTAAGATTCCTCAACAGATCAGTGTGGTTGGCTTTGACGATATCGAAAGTGACGCCTTCCAGGATCCTCCCCTTACTACAATCGCCGTTCCCAAAGCGGACCTGGGAATTGAAGCCATGAAATTAATGCGTGATATTTTAGATAAAAAAGTACGTAAAAATAAAAAGGTACTGGTGCCGATCGAGCTGGTAGTGCGTGAATCTACGACTCAGGTCAATGGATAGCCTTTTTTTTACGGCTTGAATAAAATAAAGACCTTCAATCAACCAAAATGAGGAGGGCGTATGAAGCGCTACAATTACTTTTTTTTCATGGTTTTACTACTTATTCCTGCAATGTTATTTGCGGGAACAAATCTGCTGAAAAATGCAGATATTGAAACGCGTGAACCGGCTTTTTGGAATCGTGTCAATGACGACGGCACGCATGCCATGTGGGCCAGCGACACGGCAGCCAACAATCCCTGGAACAGCGATTTGCCCAGCGAATACTCCTTTAAGATCAGCAAAGACGCGGCCAGCAGCGACGTTATTGGCTGGAAGAGCGTCAACAATGCCGATCTTTACTGGAACCGTGCCACCACGGAAGGGGCCAACAAGCTGTACAACGTCAGTTTCTATGTGAAGACCGAGGGCGTCAATACCAATCCGGCATCGATGGATGAGAAGATCTATGTGCGTTACAGCTTTTATGCCGGAGGCAATCTGATTGCCGAGAAGGTTGTGGAGGTGGATCAGGCCGAAGCCAGTACGCCGTGGCACAAATTGGAAGATGCCATTTATGTAGGCGGCGCTCCGGAAG
>NZ_JBSMDE010000011.1:0-30844 GCF_056497305.1 Caldithrix sp.
AAAAATTTTCGCATTACGCTGTGGCGAGATTAGAAGTTTTGAAGGAAGTGTTCTAAGGCAGCACAGCCGAATCCAAAGCTTTTAATAAACCGCAAAGTACGCCAGGTGCTTGACAGCGTAACACGTAACGCGTGACGCGAAACGAGTTACGTGTTACGCATTAACGAAATTTTTCGCACGCTAACGAGTTAGATCTTTTGAAGGAAGTGTTCTAAACATATCAACCAGACGTTCTGTGCTGCGGGAACATTCTAATGTATTTTACGTTTTATTTTTCTTTTAAATCGAATCGCAAAAGTGAATAATTTGATTTAATTTCAAACAACCGTTAAATTTGTCAGTTTGGTAAAGCCCTGTTTTATTGAAATAAGTTGGAGGAGACTGTGGAAATGAGAGCAAAAATTGTCATTCTAATGAGCATTATTCTTTCTCTGCTATTGCTGGCCTGTTCATCAAAATTATCGGAAGAAGAATATTACGAAAAGGCCAAAGAGGCTTACAGCAAAGAGCAGTATGCACAGGCCATGGATTATTTTAAGAAAATTCTGGAATATTATCCTGAAGGAAAAAGAGCAGCCGAATCCCTTTTCATGTTAGGATTTATTAATGCCAACGATTTAAAGAAATATGATGAAGCCAAAAAATATTATCAGCAATTCATCGATAAATATCCCAACCATGAATTAGCGGACGACGCCCAATATGAGATTAAAACCATGGGCAAAGATTTAGATGAACTTCCCTTTTTGAATCAGATCGGGGCTGATTCAACGGCTCAAAAATAGGGATGACTCGAGTAGAATGTAAAGCGCAAGTGAAAGATCAATGAAAATGGTGTTGAGAGCCTCGGTTTTAATCCTGTTTCTTTTGAATATGGTAGTGGGGCAGAGTGTGCCCACAGATTCAATTTCCGGTGAAATACAGTTGCGCGCTTTTCTTGAGAAAGACCGGGTCCCCTTGAACGAAGAGGTTGTCTACCATGTGGAACTCTCCTGGCCGGGTGAGGTGAGTCGATACCGCATTCTGGAAATCTCAGATCCGGTTTTGACTAATCTGAAGTTGCGGGGCAGCGGTTCTGCTAACCGTTTTTTCCAGGACAAAAATAATCAGGCGCATGCCGTAAAAACGATTACGTTTTATTTTACCCCTTTAGAAATGGGTATGGCTTACATTGATGGCCTTACCATTAAATATCAGGATACAAAAACTAATCAAACCGGCCGGTTGCTTTCACATCGTATTGCCGTGGAAATTAGCGAACCGGTGTCCAGACCGGGCGATGCTCCGAGCGCGGGTAAAATTGTTATCTGGGTTCTGGTGGCGGCTTTCCTGCTGCTGATCATGTATTCTTTAAAAAGATATTTTGAACAGAAAAAGCAACAGGCGATTCTGTCTGAACCGGGAAAAACGCTCGAAGAACAAATCCTGGAAGAGCTGAAAAACAAGATTAAACTCACCAATGTCCTTCCGGAGAAAAAGTTCAACCTGTTAATGCAGCTTTTAAAGGAGTATTTTAAAAAGCGATTTGAATTACCGCCCGGAAGCGAATTTTTTGAGATCCGTCTGGTCCTGGAAAAAAGCGGAATATCTGAGGAATTATTAAGCAAATTAGAACAATTATTTGAAAGGGCCGAACTGGTCAAATTTGCGGCCGAACCGGTAAACGAAAGCGAGCTGCATTTTTTTATCGATACAACGGAACTTCTTTTGCAAGAATTGAATAAAAAGGATTGATTTTTTCAGGAATGGCTGAAAAAGTTGTACATGGGTCATTCCTGCTCGGGCTGAACACCCGGCACTCTTTGCAGGCACAACTATTTTCCCGGAACCTACAAATCCATTGTTTAACGGTTCCCTAAAATTAGAATGGCCGGGTGTTCAATAACCATCAAAGGGGCCAAAAGCCGTCCTGGCAACCATAATCGATGTAACCCCTGGTCTTTGAATTTAGCGTTTCTTACAGAATCGAGCACAGCTAACGAAAAAGGAGGAACAATGCATCCTGATATTAAGGCGATTAATGAAAAGATAGCTCAGGAGAGTGCCTTCATTGAAAAGATCATTGCCGAAGTCAGCAAAGTGATTGTCGGGCAAACCTACATGATCGAACGCTTGTTAATAGGTTTGCTTTCAAATGGCCACATCCTGTTGGAAGGCGTACCGGGCCTGGCCAAAACGCTCACCGTAAAAACGCTTTCCCAAACCATCCAAACCAAATTTCAACGCATCCAATTTACTCCCGATCTTCTACCTGCCGATCTGATCGGTACGTTAATTTACAATCAGAAAGATGGAAAATTTACAACTAAAAAAGGGCCCATCTTTAGCAATCTCATTTTAGCCGACGAAATAAACCGTTCGCCGGCCAAGGTGCAGAGCGCCCTGTTAGAGGCCATGCAGGAGCGTCAGGTGACCATTGGGGAAAATACCTTTACGCTGGAAGACCCCTTCCTGGTACTGGCTACTCAAAATCCTATTGAACAGGAAGGTACCTATCCCCTTCCCGAAGCGCAGGTAGATCGTTTTATGCTAAAGTTGAGCGTTGGCTATCCTTCTAAAGAAGAAGAGCTGGAAATCATTCGGCGCCAGACCAAAAAAGAGGTGGCCGAACCCCAACCGGTCATTGCACCGCAGGAATTGATCAAAGCCCGTGAGGTGGTTAAGGAAGTTTACGTCGATGAGAAAATTGAAAAATACGTGGTAGATATTGTTTTTGCCACACGTTTCCCTGAAGAATTTGGTCTGAAGGAATTGGAAGGATTGATCACTTACGGAGCCAGTCCGCGCGCTTCCATCTATCTCACACAGGCAGCTAAGGCCCACGCCTTCTTACGCGGACGCGGCTATGTGACCCCGGAAGATGTGCGGGCGATCAGCATGGATGTCATGCGTCACCGCGTCATTCTCTCTTACGAGGCCGAAGCCGAAGAACTAACGACCGAGGACGTCATCCGTAAAGTGCTCAATCGTGTTGAAGTACCCTGATCGGATGAGCGAGCAGTAACAGTAAAGGCAAAAACAAACGATGAACAGCATGGTTATTCTCTTTCTGGTTTTGGGGATTGTTTTTTTAAGCGTTGCCATCTTCTGGTATTTTTACCATTTGCGGCAGCTGGAGAAAAGCGCCCGGCAAATGGTGCAATCCGATGAAACCCAGGCCATCCCCCGTGAGCTGCTCAAAAAAGTAAAACAGATCGAAATTAACACGCGCAATATTGTCAATGAAGTCTTTTCCGGTGAGTACCACTCTGTATTTAAGGGCCGTGGAATGGAGTTTGCCGAGGTGCGTGAATACCAGCCCGGCGATGACATCCGCTTAATCGACTGGAATGTAACGGCCCGCATGGGCCATCCTTTTGTAAAATTGTTTCAGGAAGAGCGCGAGCTAACCGTCATGTTACTGGTGGATGTGAGTTCCAGTGGCTCCTTTGGCACCGAGCGGCAACTAAAGAGAGAGATGGCCGCGGAACTTTCGGCCGTGCTGGCTTTTTCTGCTATTAAAAACAATGATAAGGTGGGCTTAATCATATTTTCCGATCGCATCGAAAAATTCATCCCGCCGCGCAAGGGTAAAAGCCATGTGTTACGCGTCATTCGTGAAATATTGTTTTACAAACCCCGCGATGCGGCTACCAATATCAACGAAGCTCTGGAATTTTTGAGTCGCGTGATTAAACGTAAAAGCACCGTGTTTTTGATTTCCGATTTTCTGGCGGAAGATTTTAAAAAGTCCTTGCAAATTGCCAACAAAAAACACGACATTATTGCCATCAGCATTGTAGACCCAAGAGAGGTCATTTTGCCCAATGCTGGCATGATCGAACTGGAAGATGCGGAAACCGGCGAGACCATCGTGGTCGATACCACCAGCGCCCAGGCGCGCGATGAATTCCACTTAAATGCCATGAAACAACGTGAAACATTGAAAGCGCTGTTTCAGTCCATTGGCGTTGATCACATCAATATTTTTACCAATCAATCGTACGTAGAACCGATCAATAAATTTTTTAAAGTACGGGCCAGGCGGCTGGCCGTATGAACAGGGAGTGATGGACAGATGGTGGGTAAAAAACATTTAATCTTTGTTTTGGCTATTATTTTGATAGCAGCCTGCACTAAACCGAACAAAACCGCTCTGGTGGATGAACAGGCTGCCCTGCAATTGGCCAATGCCTACTACACCAATGGTTTGTACCAGGCCGCAGTCAATCAATATTTGCAATACATTAAAGATTACCGGCCAGACGCCGGACGGCTGGCTAATACCTATTACACTATCGGGGATATCTACTTTAAGCGTTTGAACGATTACGAAAAGGCATTGGAATACTATTTTAAGGTAAAGTATCTCTTTCCTCAAAGCCCTTTGCAGAAAGAGGTCAGTAAAAAGATTGTAGCCTGTCTGGAAAGGCTGGAACGCACTCAGGATGCCGTGCGCATCATGCAAAATGAAGCGGCGCTGGACAGCAGCGAGGTTAGCAAAAACAGGCCTGGGGCGGTTTTGGCCGTCATCGGAAAACGCAAAATCACACAGGGCGATCTCGATTTCGAAATCAGTAAACTGCCGCCCAGCGTTCAGGAACAGTTCAATAGCCGGCAAAAGAAAAAGGAACTTTTGCAACAATTGGTTTTACAAGATTTATTGTACGAATCGGCCAGGCGACAGGGTTTGGACAAGGATCGGGAGGTCATCGAAGGCGTATTTCAGGCTAAAAAAGCTTTGATGGCCAATAAGCTCTTGCAGAAAGAATTGCAGAGCAAAATAAAACTGGAACCGGAAGAAATTGAATTGTATTACAAAGCCAATAAAGATCGCTACGCTGAAAAGGATAAGAACGGTAAAGTCCTTCGCCAAAAACCATTCAGTGAAGTACAGCAGCAGGTGGCGCAGGATTTGTTGATGGAAAAACAGCAAAAAGCCTATCAGGAGCTTGCTGAGCGCCTGATGCAGGCCGAAGGCGTACAAATTTACGAAGAGCGGATCCAATGAGGTATTTCTTTTTAATCGTTCTGATCTGGTGGGGCTTTTGGTTGGAGCCAACCTGGGGCCGCGTGGAAAATCAATCGTTGATTGAAGTAAAAGCCCAGGTGGACACTTCGACCATCACCATTGGCGATCACATTTTGTACTCCATCATCATCGATCGCCGCAAAGATGTGCGCATCATCGAACCCGGGCAGGGCCTCAACCTGGGTCTGTTTGAGATTAAAGATTACCAATTCCACAATCCGGTGGAAAAGGGCGATCACATCATTCAGCGTTACGATTACGTCATTTCCGTTTACGATACCGGACGGTTTACAATTCCGCCGTACCCACTGGCCTATTTTACTTCCGATTCGGCCAGTAAGCCGGCCATCATTGAAGCGCCGGCCATTGACATCTACGTGAAGAGCGTTCTTAAAGGGGAAGATAAACCGCAATTAAAAGACATTAAACCGCCCCTTGATATTCCGTTCAATTATCGTTTTTGGGGATTAATAGGCGGCGGACTTTTGCTGTTGCTGGTTGCGCTCTATCTTTTGTACCGCCTGTGGAAACGGAAACAGGAACAGGGCTATCTCTTTACACCGCCTCCTCCGCCTCCGCCGGCGCACGAAGTGGCCTTAAAGGATTTGCAGGCATTATTCGCAACGGACTTACTGGAGAACGGGCAGTACAAGGAGTTTTTTTCGCGACTGTCGGAAATTGTGCGGACCTACCTTGAAGGCCGATACTTTATTTCTGCTCTGGAAGAAACCACTTCGGAAATCATGCAGGAAATGAAAGGCCATCTGGCGGATGAAGGATTACGCCAGCTATTGCAGGAAATTTTAAGCACATCAGACCTGATTAAGTTTGCCAAATACATTCCGTCTCCGCAGGAGATTGAACGGTTGAAAACAGGGAGTGTGGAGTTTGTAGAACAGACCAAAGTGGTTTATGAAACCCAACCAGCGGATGATGAAGAATCATCGACCATAGAAAAAGCTGAGGAGACGCAGAAAACATGAAGCAAATAGATTGCTGTGTGGCTTGCATTAAAAAATTAATTGTGTGTTGATCATTCAACGTAGGAGGAATGAGCCTTGATAGACGTCAAAGGATTAACCCGGTATTACGGTGAAAAAAGGGCCATTTCAGATGTAACCTTTCATGTAAACAAAGGTGAGGTTCTGGGGCTGCTGGGCCCGAACGCCGCAGGTAAAACAACCACCATGCGCATTTTAACCTGTTACATGCCCCCGACCAGCGGCACCGCCGTTGTAGGTGGCTATGATATTTTTGAACAAAGCCTGGAAGTGCGTAAAATTACAGGCTATTTGCCTGAAAATCCGCCTCTGTACACGGACATGAGTGTTGAAGACTATCTGACCTTTGTGAGCAAAATTAAGGGCGTTCCACGGGACAGGGTCAACAAAGAGGTGGATACGGTGATCGAAAAAGCCAGTATTGGCGACGTGCGTAAACGCATTATTGGCAAGCTTTCCAAAGGATACAAACAACGTGTAGGGCTGGCGCAGAGCCTGATCAATAATCCTCAGATCGTCATCCTGGACGAACCGACCGTGGGGCTGGATCCCAAACAAATCATTGAAATTCGTCAGTTGATCAAAAATTTGGGCGGGGATCATACCGTCATTTTATCTTCCCACATCCTGCCGGAAATCGAACAGACCTGCGAACGCGTGGTCATCATTAACGAAGGAAAGGTTGTGGTTGAAGATACCGTTGAAAATCTGACCAATCGAATGCACGGTGTTCAGCGCATCAACTTACAGGTGGAAGGCAGTGAAGAGGCCATTCGCCAGGCCTTGCAACCAATTGGTGACATTCAAAAATTAGAATTCAAAAACAAAGGGAATGACATCAGCGAGGTAGTGGTAGAAACACCGGAAGATGTGCGCAAAGAATTGGCCCAGGCGATTGTCAAAAGCGGGCTCGGTTTGTTGGAACTTTCCACAGAGCGTTTTACTCTGGAGGAAATCTTCTTGCATTTGACGACAAAAGAGGAGGTGGCCTGAAAATGAGAGCGACATTAGCTATTTTTCAAAAAGAGTTTAAATCCTTTTTCTATTCGCCCATTGCCTATGTGATACTGGCCTTATTCACGGCTTTGACCGGTGTGTTCTTTTATCTGTACCTGTCGAGCTTTGTGGAAGCGGCCTTTATGGATATGATCCGTTCGCAGCAGTATCGCATGGCTCCGCAGAAATTTAATGTAAATTTGATGCTCATCCGGCCTTATTTCTGGAACATCGCCTTAATTTCGCTGTTTACCTTACCCACCATTACCATGCGCCTTTATTCAGAAGAAAAACGGCTGGGAACAGTGGAGTTGCTTTACACCACGCCCATTACGCCCTTACAAATCATTCTGGGCAAATTTTTGGCCGGAGTGGCTTTTTACATCGTTTTATTAATTCCAACCATGTTCTTTCAGGGCTTACTCTTTATTTACGGTGATCCTGAATTCCTGCCTGTGCTGTCAGGCTACATCGGGCTGATCCTACTTGGGGCGGCTTTTATTTCGGTTGGGTTATTCATCTCCACTACCACCGAAAACCAGATTATCGCGGCCATTGGCGGTTTTGGCATGTCGCTCCTGCTGTGGGTCGTAGGCTGGGGTGCCAATTTTGTTGGGCCAACCTTAAAGCCCATTTTAAATTACATCTCCATCATCAATCACTTTGAGGATTTTGCTCAGGGCGTGCTGGATAGTACGCATCTGGCCTATTACGTTCTGTTTATTATTGTCGGGCTTTATTTCTCGTTGAAAATGGTTGAATCGGTTAAATGGCGCGCCTGATTGCAGGTTGGGGTATGTTGGTCTAAATAGAAATGGAGAGAACAAACGATGAAAAAGATTGAAAATATATCCGGATTGCTGGGTATCGTTGCCATACTGGCGGCCCTGGTCTGGTATTCGATTAATCAGGTCTGGCAAATTTACCACTGGATTTTACTGGCCGTGGGCGTGATTGGCCTGGCCTACTTTGTTTTTGCCCTGGTGAAAAATCGTCAGCGTGAACTTTCCAAACGCTCATTAAAATATGGTTCCAATGTGACTGTGCAAATTATCGTGATGTTAGTCATTGTGGCCATGCTGGCTTTTATCTCTACCAGACGTCACATCCGTTTTGACTGGACTAAAAACAAGCTGTACAGTTTGTCTGACCAGACGGAAAAGGTTCTTAAGAATCTGAATAAAGATGTTAAATTAACGGCCTTCTTTAAATCTTCTGAACAGAATCGGGCGCGGGACCTGCTGGATGAGTACAACTATCGTTCTTCCCATTTAACCTACGAATTTGTGGATCCGGATGAGCGTCCGGAAATTGCCAAGCAATATGGCGTTCGAAAATATGGCACTATTGCCGTGGAATGTGGGCTTAAAAAAGAGATGGTCGAAAAGCTGGATGAAGGCGAGCTGACCAATGCCATTATCAAGGTGACCAGAGACGAGGAAAAAATCGTTTACTTTTTAACCGGCCATGGCGAACGTTCCTTTAAAGATGAAACGGCGGAAGGCTATTCCAACGCTGCCCAGGCCATTAAAAAGGAAAATTACATGGTGCGCGAATTGAATCTGGCGCGCCGTAAACAGGTGCCCGATAGTTGTACGGTTCTGGCAATTGTAGGGCCCAAAACCAACTTTTTGCCAGGTGAACTGGATAGTATTAAACAATTTGTAAATCACGGAGGCAAATTGCTGCTGATGATCGATCCGGAACATCCGGCAGACATTGCCGATTTTGCCGCTCAATATCATGTGCAGGTAGGCAACGATATGGTGATCGATGTGAGCGGGGTGGGCCAGTTGTTTGGCGCCGGGCCAGGTATGCCTCTGGTCACCACCTACGATAAAAACCATCCCATCACCAAAGATTTTAATATCATGACCTTTTATCCTCTGGCCTGCTCGGTAACGCCCATGACGGACAAGGGCGGGTACACCATCACCGAACTGTTAAAAACTTCCGGAAATAGCTGGGCCGATGTCGATTACCAGAGCGGTAAAGTTTCGTTCGATCCTGAAAAGGACAAAAAGGGACCGATCACCCTGGCCGTAGCCGCTGAAAAATCGGCCAGCAAACCTAAAATTTCTCTGGTTATTTTTGGCGATTCCGATTTTGCCAAAAACGGTTTCTTCAAAAATCAGGGGAATATGAACCTGTTTATGAATACCATCAACTACCTGGCCGAAGAAGAAGATTTGATCTCCATTCGGCCCAAAGAGGTGGATGACAGTCGCCTTTCCATGACTCAGGCAGATGTGAAAGGCTTATTCTATCTGGTCGTCATTGCCATCCCATTGCTGGTCATTATTATTGGAGTGGTTGTTTTTATTCGTCGTAATCGTTAAACCAAGGCGGGGATGGGATGCCAGACCCTCCCTGCTTTTTTAATGGCTGGTACAAGTGACAGTAACTTAAGGAGACGGTGCTAAAATGCGCAACACGATTATTATGGCGCTGATTGCGATTGCGCTGGCTGCCTATGTCTATTTTGTTGAAATCAAAGGCGGCGAGCAAAAGAAAAAAGAAAAAGAGATTGCCGGTAAGTTGTTTAATGTCCAGAAGGACAGCATCGATCATATCATTATTGAAAAAAATGGCCGGACATTTGAGTTCATCAAGAAAGAGGGTACCTGGGAAATCGTTCAGCCGGTTCAAACCCTGGCCGACGAATCGCCCATTAATTCTGTTTTGTACAGTTTAAGCAATACAAAAAAGATTCGTACTTTTAAGGCCAGCGGCAACGATTTAACAACCTACGGTCTTGGAGCACAAAGCATTAAGGTCCGTTTTTCCGGCAAGGGCCTGAACGAACAATGGCTGAAGATCGGCGACCGAACGCCTGTGGGCGGCAATGTCTTTGTAACCCGTGATGATTCCAGTGTGATCATTGTTGCCTCGTCCATTAAAAGCACCATGGACAAATCTCTGTTTGACTGGCGCGATAAAAAGGCCATTCATTTCAAAAAGGATCAGGTTAAAGAATTTACGCTTACCAATCCGCATGGAAAGTTCCATTTTGTGAAAGAGGGTAGTGACTGGAAATTAACCGAACCTGTTGAAACCCGCGGCGACAATAGTAATATCAATGCCGTGTTAAACAAGCTGGACTATGGGCGCGTTAAAGCGGTGGCCGCAGAAAACGCGCAAAATCTGGCGCACTACGGCTTAAATGTTCCGGCCTACCGGATTGAGCTTTTCTCCGGGCTGGAAAAAGCCAAATCGGGCGTTTCGTTTTCCCGCCTAAAGGGAAACAAAGCCTATGGCAAAGATGATGCTCGGCCCCATATCTTTGAAGTGGATTCTTTCTTTGTCAAGCCGTTTAAGAAGAAATTGTACGATTTCCGCGACAAATACATCGCCAAATTCAATCGCAATAAGGCGCATCGGATTAAGTTGATGTTTAATAGCGAGTTGATGATTTTTGAAAAAGACAGTTCCAATAACTGGCTGCTTTCTACTGGCGAAAAGGCTAAGAATTACAAGATTTCCAATTTGATTTCCAATTTGAACAACTTGAAGGTCAAGCGTTTTTGGGACGACCATCCTAAAAATTTAAAAAAATATGGTCTGGAGCCACCGCGGGGCCTGGTAGAGGTGTATGATGATCAGGGCGATAAAATTCTGGAATTGCTGGTCGGTAAAGACCGTGGGGAAGATGAATTTTTCGCTCAGGTGCCGGCCTTAAAATCGGTGGTTACCTTTAAGAAAGATGACCTTAAAAAGATCTTTCCTAAAAAAGAGGATTTGATCGAAAAACCAAAAACGGAAAAGTCAGAGAGCGCTGCTAAAGAAGATCAGACGCAAAAGAAAGATAAATCGTGAAATCTGAGTTAAAGGGAAAGATGACAGAGGACAAAATACACAACATCCGAACGAACAGGTAGCCCATGTTTCGATTTGCAGATCCGTATTATTTACTGTTTTTGCTGGTTATACCGTTTATGGTCTGGTGGTACTGGCGCGGGCGTTCGCGGGCCACGGCTAAAATCATCTATTCGGATATTAAATTGCTCAAGCAGGTGAAGCCCAGCCTCAAGCAGCGCCTGCGTCCTGCTCTTTTTGTGCTGAGGTTACTGGCCGTAACGGCTGTTGTGGTGGCTCTGGCCCGGCCCCAATCCAGTCACAAGGAAGAGGAGATCACCACAGAGGGCATTGACATTGTGTTAACCATGGATGTTTCCACCAGCATGCTGGCCGAAGATTTTCGTCCCAAAAACCGTATCGAGGCGGCTAAAATGGTGGCTAAGGAGTTCATCAAAGGACGCAAGAATGATCGGATTGGCCTGGTGGTCTTTGCCGGTGAGAGCTTTACCCAATGCCCTTTAACCCTTGATTATGGCGTACTCTACCATATCCTGGACAACATGAAAGTGGCCGATCAGGAGTGGGACGGAACAGCCATAGGCATGGGCCTGGCCACGGCCATCAATCGTTTAAAAGACAGTAAAGCCAAAAGTAAGGTAATCATTCTGTTAACCGATGGGCGAAACAATCGGGGCCAAATCGATCCCATTACGGCTGCCCGCATGGCCAAAGCCATGGGGATTCGCGTGTACACCATCGGCACCGGAACGCGGGGAACGGCCATGTACCCGGTGGACGATCCGATCTGGGGCCGGCGCTACGTGCCCATGCGCGTGGATATTGACGAAGATTTGCTAAAACAGGTGGCCAGCATTACCGGTGGTCAATATTTCCGCGCAACCGATACCCAAAAGTTACGCCAGATTTACAAAGAGATCGGTGAGATGGAAAAAACCAAAATCGAGGTAAAAGAGTACACGCGCTATGAAGAGTTCTTTGTTTACTTTTTGAGTCTGGGACTGTTGCTGTTAGTGGTGGAACTGGTTTTAAGCAACACCTATTTTAAAACAATTCCCTGATCAAAACAGCAGAAGTAGAACTTTGGCCTTGAAATAGAAAACGAGTTTTTAAGGAGAAAATGGAAGTCCTGAAATTTAGATATCCGCTATTTTTACACGGCTTATGGGGCATTATTCTGCTCATCATCTTTTTTGTGTTGATTTACAAACACAAAGAAGCGCTGTTACGGCGTTTTGGCCATATCGAAATACTGAAGCGTATTATGCCCGGTTACAACCGTGGGCGCATGATCTGGAAGAGTGTCTTTTTTATTTTGAGCTACGCCTTTTTTGTTATTGCTCTGGCCGATCCGCAAATCGGCACTAAATTGGAAGAGGTCAAGCGCGAAGGGGTAGATATCATCGTGGCCCTGGATGTGTCCAACAGCATGCTGGCCGAGGACATTAAACCCAGCCGTCTTGAAAAGGCCAAACATGAGCTGGATAATTTTATCGATCTATTGCAGGGCGATCGCATTGGGCTGATTGCCTTTGCCGGAATGGCGCACCTGGTGTGTCCTTTAACGCTGGATTATGGGGCGGCCAAGCTCTTTTTGCAAATGATAGACACCGATCTGATTCCGGTTCAGGGTACGGCTCTGGAAGATGCCATTCGCACGGCCATCCGCTCCTTCAATCAAACAGAGCGCAAGCACAAAGTGCTGATTTTAATCACCGACGGCGAAGACCATGAAGGCGATCCGGTTAAGGCGGCCGAAGAGGCCTCTAAAGAAGGCATCATTATTTACACCATTGGCATTGGTTCGCCGCAGGGCGTGCCCATTCCGGTTTACGATCAATACGGTCGTTCGCTGGGATTTAAAAAAGATCGCAATGGCAATGTGGTAACCACGCGCCTGGATGTTAAGACCTTACAAAAAATCGCTTTTATTTCTAACGGAAAGTATTACATCGCCTCCAGCGGGCAATCGGAACTGCGCAAAATTTATGATGAAATTCGCAAGATGGAAAAGAAAGAATTAAGCGCCCGAAAGTTCGCTCAATATGAAGACCGCTATCAGATTTTTTTGATTTTGGGTCTGATTTTTCTGCTTCTGGAATTCTTTTTACCGGTAAGAACTAAAACAAGGTCGGACTATGCGCTGGCAAATATGTAGCATTGTAATCATGGGGCTCGTCCAGCTATCGCTGGCCGGAAATGTACGGAGTAAAGTGAATAAAGGGAATGAATATTTCAAACAGGGCAAATATGAACAGGCCCTGGCCCAGTACCAGGATGCTCTGCTGGATGATCCGTTGAACGAAATTGCGCTTTTTAATAAAGGCAACGCTTTTTACAAATTGAAGAAGTACAAAGAAGCCATTGATAGCTATCAAAAAGTGGTGGGCAGCGAAAATCTTGACTTAAGCGCCAAAGCGTTGTACAATATTGGCAATTGTTACTTTCAGCAAAATAAGTTGAAAGAGAGCATCGAGGCCTACAAAAAGGCTCTGGAACTGAAGCCGGACGACTTTCAGGCTAAGTACAATTTGGAACTGGCCCGGGCTAAATTAAAGGAACTGGCCGATAAAAAACAGCAGCAGCCCAACCAGCAAAATAAACCCATTGAACCTTCGGAGTTTGCCAAAAAATTAAAGGAACAGGCAGAAAAATTGGTGGATCAAAGGCGTTATCGGGATGCCTATCAGTTAATGATGGATGGGTTGAAAAAGGACAGAACTGTGGCTGCCTTTCAAAATTTCATTACGCGTATTAAGGATGTTGTAGAGATTTTAGGTTCTCAGGAAATATGAAACGATTATTAGTTGCCTTGTGTTTTAGCTTTCTGTTAGCTGGCGCTTTGCAGGCACAGAATGCCATGGAATTCTTCCATTTAGGAGCTAACCTTTACATTCGCGGCCAGTTGGCCCAGGCCAGGCAGGCTGTGGATCAGGGCTTACAACAATTTCCGGATGACCCTTATCTGAAGGCATTGAAAGAGAAGCTGGAACAGAAGGAGAAAGAGCAGCAGCAACAAAAGCAACAACAGCAACAGAAAAAGCAGCAGCAACAGCAAAAGGCCAACGAAGGAAAGCAGGAAGAAAAGAAAGATCAGCAAAAGCAAAAAGCTCAGAAGGCAGAGAAGAAAGAGATGAGTAAAGAAGAGGCCGAACGCATTCTGCGGGCCCTGAAAGAAGAAAATAAAAAATTTAAGAAGGAACACATGCGTGTTCCGGCCGGACGTAAACAGGTAGAGAAAGACTGGTAATACGCATGAAAAAAGGTTTCACACGATTCAGCGTTCCGTTGAGTGTCAGTATTTTAATCCTTTACATTTTTTTTGCTGGCCTGCCTGCAGCGCTTTATGGCCAGGATGTCCAAATCCGGGCCTATGTGTCCAAAAACAAGGTGGGCCTGGAAGAGAATTTTACCTATTCGATTGAAATCTCGGGCAAGTCCAGTTCGTTGCCGGATCCGCAGGCGCCGGACTTTAAAGACTTTTACGTTCTGTCCGGGCCCAATACGTCTACCAGCATCCAATTTATTAATGGACGCATGTCGGCAACCAAAGTGCACACCTATTATCTGCAACCTAAAAAAAAGGGAAAGCTGATCATTCCCCCGGCTATGGTTTCGGCCAAAGGCAAAACTTTGAAGAGTAATTCTGTTACCATTACGGTAGTCGATCAGCCGCGGGCTACAGGGCAACCTTCCAGACCGGGGAAGAAAGCGCCCAGGAAACGGACCGACCAGGATTTAATCGGTCAGAGCATCTATTTAAAGACCGAGGTCTCTAAACGCACGGCTTATGTGGGCGAACAAATTGTCGTGGCTTACAAACTCTATTTCCGGGTGAGCGTCAGCGGTTACGATTTTCAGAAGTTGCCCTCCAATCCCGGTTTCTGGACAGAAGAATTTGCCATGCCCAGGCAACCGACGATTACAACCGAGATTGTCAATGGACTGAATTACAACGTGGCTACCATCCGGAAGATCGCCATCTTTCCTACACAGAGCGGCCAATTGACTCTGGAACCGATTTCGGTGCTGGTTGAAGCCCGTGTAAGACGCCGCTCACGCAGCATATTCGACAGTTTTTTTGATGATCCCTTTGGCAATGTGGTGCAGAAAACATTGAGCAGTAAACCGATTAAAATAACGGTTAAAGATTTGCCCGAGGAAGGAAAGCCGAAAGATTTCAGTGGCGCGGTTGGACGCTACGATTTTAAAGTGCTAATGGACAAGACTCAAGTCAAGGTCAATGACGCGGTTTCGCTCAAAATAAACGTTTCCGGTGAAGGCAATATTAAATTGGTCAACATCCCCGATGTGATTGTGCCGCCCGATATTGAAAAGTACGATCCTAAAATTAAAACCCAGCTGGACAATGTGGGCGCCAGAATTCGAGGTACAAAATCGGCGGAGATCATTCTCATTCCCCGCATGCCAGGCGACTTTTTGATTAAACCGTTAACCTTCAGCTACTTTGATCCACAGCAGGGAAAATATATCACCCTGCGCAGCAAAGCGTTGTCCTTGCATGTCACCGGAGAAAGCAACGTAGCTCTGAATCAACCTGTAGGCGGCGGTTCGCTGGATCAGCGTTATGTGAATTTAATCGGCCGCGATATTCGTTTTATCAAGGAATTTACTGAATTCAAACCGTTGGGTTACAAAATTTATCTCAGCTTCAAATTCTGGGGTCTGATTGGCTTTGGCTTTATCTTCCTGATAGTTTTTGTGTTGGTCAATGATTATCAGGCGCGCATCGTCAGTGATGAACGCTTATTGCGGAGTCGCAAGGCAGGTCGCATGGCAGCCAAACAACTTTCCAGAGCACACGACTTACTAAAAAGCGGAGAGTACGACCAGTTTTACAAAGCCGTGAGTAATGCTCTGCAGGGATTTGTGCGCGACAAATTAAACATCGATCTCAGCGATTTCAGTACGCCCAATGTTCGGAAACATTTAAGCCAGCGACAGATTGATCCGCAGGTCATCGAAGAATACATCACGGTGCTGGAAGAGGCCGATTTCCGACAGTTTGCCAATATTCCTGATTCTCCTGAGGAGCGGAAAAAATTTTACGAACGGGCCAAACACATTTTAACCAGATTAGAGAAATGGATATGATGCAAAGGAAGTTGTTTTTTGCCGTTTTTGTAATGGTTTTTGTATTCAATGGATGGTCTGCTGCCCGCTCAGTGGAGGCCCAGCAACTATTCCAGCAGGGAAATGCGTTTTTCCAGAAAGGGAACTATCAGCAGGCCCTTGAAGCCTACCAGAAGATTCTGGATTCTGGTTTTGAGAGCGGAGAGCTGTATTACAATTTAGGCAATGTCTATTTTAAACTACATCAACTGGGTAAAGCGCGCCTCTTTTATGAAAGGGCGCTGCGCTTGATGCCGGAGGACGAGGCCTTAAATGAAAATCTACTCATCTTGAAAAGTCGGCTGGTAGATAAGATTGAAAAACCCCCAAAATTTTTTCTGAGCGCATGGTGGGAAGCGCTTTTAAATTTCTTTACCATTAATACCCTGGCCTGGTTGGTTGTGGGCCTGTTCTGGTTAACCATTTTTAGCCTTGCTTTCTTTTTGTACTGGCAGAAGCAGAGGCGACAGGAAAAGGGCCGCCCGTTGGTGGTGGTCAGTTTGATCTTGTTGCTTTTTAGCGGTCTGTTATTGGCCGATAAAGTGTATCGTTTTGAAAAAGAACAATATGGCGTTATATTAAAGCCAACGGTTACCGTTTTTTCAGAACCGCGGGAACAATCGACAGAGATGTTTGTGATTCATGAAGGCACAAAAGTCAAGATTTTAAGACAAAGTAGCGATTGGTTTGAGATTAAATTAGAGGATGGAAAAACTGGATGGTTACCCAAGAAATCACTGGAAATCATTTAAAAAGAATGGCTACCGCGACTCTGATGGTTGTGGGCCTCTTTGTGCTTTTTAGCTGTGCAGCGAAAAAAGAGCTGGTCAGGCCTGCTTCGCCAGAGTCTGCGCCTGCAGTAGCGGCCGGCCAGTTTGATGAGTCATTCGATCCTTTAAGCCTGGAAGACGATGACATTGTAATCAAGCGTAAAAACAGGCTCGAAGAGCAGGGCCATCAGAAGATGGAGCCCATTGAGCTCAAATCTGCTTCCACTGCACAAAATGAAGCCGCGATTCCTGATTCTTTAATCTCTTATCGGGAAGTGGATGGTTTCCGCGTGCAAATTTTTGCCGGCCGCAGTGTAGAAAGCGCAACCATGACCAAAAATAAAGCACTAAATGATTTTGCTCCTTATCAGCAGAACGTTTATTTTATCTTTGAAGCGCCCTTCTACAAAATTCGCATAGGAGATTTTACCCAGCGCAATAAAGCAGAAAAGGCAAGAGAATTGGCCCGAAAATTGGGCTATCGTGAAGCCTTTGTGGTGCGAAGTAAGGTGCGGGTACCTGAAAATCCCCAATAATCATTTCAATGGTCAGGTTAAATGAAAAGCGCCCTGTAGAGGATTTAATTCCTCATTATTCAAAAATCTCTCTAAAACCAACACGCCTTTTTACTATCCCTGGCTTTCTGAAATTTATGTTTTGATGACTCAATAGCGATTGTACCTTCTCCCCAATGACGGGCAATAATCGGAATAACAAGTGTGCAAAATATGCTCATCAAGCACTATATTGTCACACTTTTATTTAAAAAATAAAAATATTTATTGAAAAACATGAACTTAGACCATGCAAAATGTTTTGGCACGTCATTTGCTCCATCAAGGCCAGAAACAAGGTTAATTAAATTAAAGGAGGACATTATGTTCAATCTACTACACAATAACAGAGCGCTCAGAAGCCTGCTTTTATTGACAGGTATGGTTTTGGGGCTAACACTCAGCGCTCAGGCGCAGAATTACTATATTCTGTCGTCACGGCCCAACGCAGACAGCTCTGAGTATTTTTATCAACAAAACGCTACACTCTACATGACGGTCTTTTCCCAGAGCGTTGATTTTAACAATATGGAAAAGATGAAATGGGAGCTTGAGCGACAGATGGATAATGATCACGGCATGATGGGCGATATGGGTGGTCATTTCGAAGGTCGCCTTACAAATAACATGGATGGCACTTTCAGTTCTTCATTCGACCTGAGTCAGTTGCCGAACGGCGGAACCTGGAAATGGAAAGCTAAACTGGAAGACCGAAATAAGAACAAGGTTCAATTTGAAGCCAACATTACGTACATGTACCATTCCGATGACTCCAGTCACCAATACTTAGAGATCAGAGGCGAAATTACAGCCATCAATGGCGATACGCTTTTCATTGGAAAATATGCCTTTGTAGTGGATAGTGCCACAGTTATCATGGGCCACAACGATGGTCTGTTAACACTTTCCGATTTGCAGGTGGGAGACTATGTTGAAGTCGAAGGCCAGGGGCTTTATGACCATGTCTATCTGGCCAGGAAGGTTAAACTGGAAGGCCACAATGAAGATCATGACGGCGATCATGAAATGAAAATCAAAGGCCATATTGAATCGGTTGCGGATGGCTCAATTGTGGTTAATGGAATGGCCTTTACAATCAATGAACAAACCCGAATTCTGGATCGTAACGAGGCGCCTATTTCCGCTGGAAATTTAGTGGTTGGCATGTTGGTTGAAGTTGAAGCACAAATGATGAATGGCGAGAGAGTGGCCCTTAAAATTAAAATTGAAGATGAAGGTCATGAGACATTCATGCTTGAATTAAAAGGATTTATTGACTCTCTGGCCAGTGACTATCTGGTAATCGACAATCAGCGCATCTATTTTGATTCAACAACGGTTGTTAAAACAGGCGACCACATGATGGGCAGTGGCAGCATTGATGATTTACAGCCCGGACAATTTGTGGAAGTTAAAGCCACCATTAATGTTGATGGTACTCTTCTGGCCCGTAAAATCAAAATTGAGGACGTCAACGAAAGGCACAACAATGTAACGGTTAAAGGCGCGATTGATTCTTTAGGTGGCGATTTTCTGATGGTAGCCGGGCGGATTATTCTGGTGAACGATAGCACTGAAATTACTGGAATGCATCACCAACGCTTGAACTTTAGTGATCTCCGAAAAGGACAGGTGGTTAAGGTAAAAGGTCAGGTGCAAAACGATGGTACTATTCTGGCTTTGAGCATAAGAGTAAAAGAACTGTGGTCAAAATACGTTGAATTCAAGGGCGCTATTGAGTCGATGGACAGCAACGGTTTTACATTGCAGGGCGTTTATTTTGCAGTGGATTCCAATACGGTTTTTCTGGACCAGACCCATCAGTTCATTACTTTTACTGATTTGAAAGTTGGCGATTTTGTAGAAGTCAAAGCCAAACGGCTGTCAGACGGTTCATTTTTGGCTCTCCGCGTGGCATTGGAAGACATGGGGAGAATGCATCTTGAAGTTACCGGAGAAATTCAGGCCCTCACCGCAGATTCGATTCGTGTGAACCATTTAAACTTTGCCATCGATAGCCTGACAATCGTTTACAATTTGCAGGATAGCATTGTGCAAATCAGCGAATTAAAGGTCGGGCAGATTGTTTCTGTAAAAGCCGCTTTGCAACAGGATGGAACCTACCGCGCTTTAAAAATTGAGATCGAGTACGATCCGGCGCTGGTTTCCGTAACCAGTTCTCTGGGTGGCAAAAGCGAATCCAGTGTAATTGTACAGGGAACAGAATACGCGGTTAACGCTAACACGGTTATTCTGGATAGCAGTTTTAATGAGATCGACTATGCTTCTCTTACTCCAGGTAGTGAAGTGACCGTCTGGGCCGTTTCCAGTAACAACGGGTACGAAGCGCTTCAAATCCAGAGCGGAAGTACGGCCAGTGTAACGGGCATACAGTCCCAGGCAAAAGTGATTACCTCCTTTAAATTGGAGCAAAATTATCCCAATCCCTTTAATCCGACTACAACCATTGAATTCTCGTTGAATCACAGTGGATTTGAACATGTGAGTCTGACCATTTACAATGTTCTGGGCAAAAAGGTTAAAACCCTGTACAACGGCGTTCTGGATCATGGAACGTACCGCTTTGAATGGAATGGAACAAATCAGTACAGCCAGCCTGTTGCTTCTGGCATCTATTTTTACAGATTGCAGGTTAAAAATCAGGCGATTGTTAAACGTATGACATTACTCAAGTAAGGTCCTCAATAAGGCACGCAAAATTGCAGGTACCTTCACAACCTCGCTCATCCCTATGGATGAGTGAGGTTTTTTAATAAAAACAAAGGAATGAAAATGTTTGGAAAAAAGAGTTATCTTGTTAATGAAAGTTTATTGTCCGTTTTAGAAATGGGGCAATTTTTAGCCCAAAAAGCTAATGCTTTCGATTTGCTTGTCGATTTAATGGCGCAGTTTGAAAAATCCTTTTATAATAAACAACATATAACACATAGCACCAGGGTAGCCTTGTTGGCCGAATTAATGGGACAGGCGCTGGATTTTTCCAGACAGGAAATGGAAAAACTCAAAAAAGCGGCCCATTTACACGATGTGGGAAAGTTGTTCTTACCTGGAGCGTTATTTTTTTCTAAAGAAAAATTGAGCTTTAAAGAGCGCCAGATAATTCGCCTGCATCCGGAATTGGGTTTTGCTCTAATTAGCCACATCCCTAAGCTGGCACCATTGGCGCCGGCCATCTTATTCCATCATGAAAAATATAATGGCGCTGGCTATCCCTACGGCATCCGCGCCCACTATATCCCTTTGCAAAGCCGAATTATCGGCATTGTCGATTGTTTTGAGGCGCTTACTTCCACCAGGCCTTACCACAGTCCGCTAACCATAAGGCAAGCGCTGGCCGAAATGGAGTTGCAAAAAGAGCAGGGACTGTGGGAGCCGTACCTGTTTGAGGTTTTTGTTGAGCTAGTATCGAGTGCAGAAATTGTAGATGAAGAAGAATCCTTCAACAATTTAGATATTCCACTTAAAAATTAAATGAAATGGTCAGCTGGTAATTGTAACCATTGCCTGAAAAAGTTACACCGCCGGTGTTCCAGTTGTAGGGGCTCCACATGGCATCCAGAACAGAGGCGACCCAGATGGCAGCCGTGGCCAGGGTGCCATACCTTCTCCATTTGTACCAGCGGTTGTAACGCTGATAGGCTGCATCCAGCTTCTGCGCATCATCAATCGTTTTGTATTTTTGATGGTAGTGTTTTTCTAAAAAAGCTGCCGTCGTTGTGGCAGCCACTGAGGCCCCGAACGCCGTAAAGAACAGATAGGCTTTCTTTTTTTGCCCCTTAAAATATTGCCCCCAGCCCGGCAGCAACAAAGATTGAACGCTGGCTTGCGGCCGCTTGTCTTTAATCAGAATGTAACGAATAGGCCTTGCTTTTAGATTGGGACCTGGTTGTTGCTTTTTTAATTGTTCAAAGAAAGTGATGATCTTGGGCGAAGTGGTAACCGGATCGAATTGATATCGGGGATTCAATTGCAAAATGGTCAGGAAATGAGTCCTGGCTGAATCTAACTTGCCCAGATTGAAATAAGAAAAGCCCAGGTACTGGTGAATGTCGATGAGTTCCTGTGGCGTAAACGATTGCTTGCTGTTTAATAGTTGGTGGCCCTGCTGAATTGTCTTTTCAAACTGTAAACGTTCGTACAGCGTTTTTAGGGAGGTAGATTCCTGGGCGAACAAAGGGGGGAAGACTACAAACAGAACCAGGAATACAGGAAGGGTATTACCTGGTGTAAATAATTTTAAAAAGGCCCTGGCTGGCCCTGGAACGGACCACCAGCCAGTAAATGCCTGACGAGACAGCTTGCTCCTGATCGTTTTTAGCATACCATTTAAAATGCTGCGTTCCTCCTGTTAGCATTCCATTAAATAGGGATTTTATGTGTTGCCCTCTGAGATTATAAATATCAATACGATACGAAGCAAGTTGTGAAGTGGTAATGTCCAGTGAAATTTGTCCGTTAAAGGGATTAGGGTAACCATGGATGAGGATTTGCGACTGAGGCACAGGTCGAAAAGGATGGCTTTTGATAGCGGTTGTGGTTTCAACCAGAATTTCAACATCGCCTACGGGATTTCCGGTATTAGGGTTGTATCCGCCCATTACAAAAATGGTGTCATTCAGACAAACGCCGGTCAAGCCGCTGCGCGGAGCGGGCAAAGGCGTGCCTCTGGAAATGGATTCAGTTTTAATGTCAAAGACTTCTACACTGGCTGACATGCTGGAGGGCGTTTCGCCTCCGATTAAAAAGATGCTGTCTCCCTTGACGACTGTGGTGCCATAAGCTCTGGGCTGCTCCAGAGAAGGTAGCGATTGCCAGGGCTTGTGCATGCTGTTTTTTTTCCATCTGTAACTCTTTTCGCTCATGCCGTAATAATAGCCCCCGAACATGTAGAAAATATCGCCTACGCTGGCTCCAAAGGGAGCCACGCGAGGATAGGGGCATTTCTCTTTTTCTTTCTCCCATTTGTCGTTGGTCTCGTCGTACCACTCGATCTCTTTTTGAAGTTCGTATTCATTTTCTTGACCGCCGAGAATATGAATGTGATTTTCTAAAATAAAAGCCAGATGTCCCTCGCGCCCATCGTGAATATTTTGCACATCCGTCCATTCGTTTTGCACAGGATCAAATACTTCCACATCTTCGAGAATCTCCTCGGAGCTACGCCCGCCAATCAGGTAAATTTTTCCAGCAAATGCAATGGCTGCCGCATTGTAGCGCTCCGTTTTAAACGGGGGGATGGCATTTTCGATCCATTTTTGCCGGGACGGATCAAAACATTCTACGGTGTTCAATATCTTGTTATTTAAGGTCTTACCGCCAAATACGTAAATTTTGCCTTCAAAAACCAGGCTGGCTGCGCCGGCTCTTGGTTTATTTAAAGGATAAAAGCTTTGCCATTCAGCCCCGCTGGCTGTAAGCAAAAAACTAAAAAGAGTTAGAAACAAAAAGAGTGTATTTATTCCTTTTTTCATTACCAATTTTCCCTCTGCTTTTTCTTCACAGATTATTATGCAAAAATAGTGCCTTATTTCTTTAATTGAATCCGTTTTTCAATGATCTCTCCTGGATGTATTTGCAAAGTGTCAGAATACCTTTTAAAATTTGGATTTTTAATGGTTAATAGATGTTTTCCTGCGGGCACCTTGAGTTGAAGCGGGGTAATGCCCCGCAGTGAATCGTCGATAAACACTTTGCCCCAGGGAAATGCGCTGATGTGTAACGTGCCGGTTTGGGGTATTAAGGAAAAAACGAGCGTATCCTGCTGTCCTGGGCGAATGGTTATTGTTTGTTCCAGAGTTTTAAAATTAGGGTTCTTCAACGTTAAAGTGTAAGTGCCTGCTTTGAGCTCCAATGGTTCATTCAGCGGCGTTGTGTCAATAAATGTGTGGTCGATAAAAACCTGAGCCCAGGGACGGCAAAATATAATCAGGTGCCCCATATTCACAGGGCGCATTTCAATGGACGGGGATGGGGCAGAATCCGTCCTGGTTAAACGTTCGGTTGCCGGTTCCGAAAAAGAAGAAGTTTTCTTTCCTGTTGAGGGAACGGGATGGGTAGGCTGAAGAAGCGGCCTGGCTTTTGCGGTGTCCGGCGGCGGAAGCCGGAGTGTGTCTGTGAGCGCAACAGGATTTTGTGTTCTGTAATGGGTATTAAAATAAAGCAAACTAAAAAACAGAGCGACCAAAGCCAGCGCGATGATCAACCAGCGAGTGATGATTTGCCGCTGCTTTAATGGTTTGCTACCTTTTGTTAAAGCAGGGGCCGATTCCTTTGTCGAAAACGATTGAGGATGCTTCAGGTAGTGTAAAAATTGGTTTTGATCGATCAGTTTCTGCTTGAGCAGGGGATGTTCCAGCAGGTGGTGTAGAGAAGGCATTCTTTGATCCGGCTTTTTGATGAGCATGTGGGCAATGATTTCATTAAACCAGGCCGGACAATCTTCCCGCAAGGCCTTAACGGGTTTGGGATTTAAAGAGAGCACGTGATTCAGGGTATCTACCACGTTCTGGCCTAAGAAGGGATTGGAACCGGTACTCATCTCGTACACGGTCACGCCCAGGCTAAAGATATCGCTTTTAGCATCGAGCTTTTTGCCCGTAGCCTGTTCCGGCGACATGTAAGCCGGAGTGCCAACGGCGGCCTGCTGGATGGTCAGGTTAGGTAAGTCTGCGCTGGTGGCCAGACCAAAATCGGTTATTTTAACAGAACCCCCTTTGCCGATCATAATATTGGCCGGCTTGATGTCCCGATGCAGTACCCCGTTTTGATGGGCAAAATGAAGACCTTTTGCCATTTCGTAGGTAATGAAAAAGATGACGGGAAAGGGGAGGGCTCCATGCGCTTTCAGCAGTTCATTCAAAGGTTGGCCATCAACGTATTCAAAGGTTAAATAAAAGGCCTCTCCGGTGTCCCCAAAATCGAAGATATTGACAATGTTGGGGTGATTCAGGCGGGCGCAGATGCGCGCTTCCCGTTTAAAGCGTTGCAGTAAATCGGGCTGATCATGGATGTGTTTATTGAGCACTTTTAAAAATACCCGGCGCTCCAGAGCCAGTTGTTCGGCCAGGTAAACGGTAGCCACAGGTCCGCGATTGATTTCTTTAATGATTTTGTAGCCTTCAATTTTCATCAAGCATGCCCCACTCTTTCATGTGGTAGTAGAGCCAGCGGCGCGAAACGCCCAAAATCTGAGCAGCCCGGGTGCGGTTACCCTCTGCCAGTTTTAAGGTTTCCAGTACGGCATAATGCGTGATCTCTCTTAAGGTTTTGCCGATGGGTACCGGTAACGATTGTTGACGCAAATTGAAATGTTCGGCCTTAATTTCTGAATCTCTGCACAGGATGACAGCGCGTTCGATGGCATTCTCCAGTTCCCTGACATTGCCCGGCCAGTCGTATTCCTGCAGCAGTTGTAAAGCCTCTTTGCTGAAGCCGTCCAGTTTTTTCTTGTTTTTTTGGGCGTATTTTTTTAAAAAGTGGTTGGCCAGCAGTGGAATATCAGATTTTCGCTGACGCAGAGGCGGCATTTTAATATTGATGACATTTAAACGATAGTACAGGTCTTCGCGAAAATCACCTTTTTGAACTTCTTCCCATAAATCCTTATTGGTCGCTGCTACAATCCGCACGTCTGCTTTTCTTATCTGTGTTTCACCGACGCGTTTAAATTCTCCTTCCTGCAGGACGCGCAGAAGTTTTGTCTGAATGGATATGGGGACATCCCCGATTTCGTCCAGGAAAAGCGTACCTCCATGGGCCTCCTCAAACAATCCGGCCTTGTCTTCGACTGCGCCGGTAAAGGCGCCTTTTTTGTGACCAAAGAGTTCGCTCTCCAGCAGGCTCTCTGAAAGGCTGCCGCAAAAGATGGGAATGAAGGCTTTGTCTTTGCGAGAGGAATGGGCGTGTAAAGCCCGGGCAATGAGTTCCTTACCGGTGCCGCTTTCGCCTTCGATGAGTACCGAGGCGGAAGTATCGGCCACATCCCGAACCAGTTCCAGAATGCGCAGGATCGGTTTACTCTTACCGATGATCTCCGGAAAAGAATCGGAAAGGGATATCTGGCGTTTGAGGGTTTTGTTTTCGCTCTGAAGTTTTTCCAGTATTTTGGCGTTGCTCAAAGCAATGGTCGCCTGAGTGGCAAATGTTTTTAAAAAGTCGAGACTCTCCTGATCAAATTGGTTCACATCGGCCCGGCTGTCCATGTAAATGGCGGCAATGATCTTGCCCTGTTCGATAAGGGGCGTACAAATGACGGATTTAATCTGTTGCAGAATTATACTATCGGCTCCTGAAAAACGCTGATCGGTCTGGGCGTCAATACTCAGGATGGGTTCGCCGCGTTCCAGAACCCGATTTACCACACTGGAGGAAAAACCACGCATCGATTCGATGGTTTGATTGCTGATGTTTCGGGCTGTAACCACGGTAAAGTCGTGTTCTGAATTTTTCATCAAAATAAAACCACGTTCGGCATTTAACGCTTCCATGGCCAGATCCATGATGCGATCCAGTAATTGTTGACTATCGTGGATGGAATTAATTTCTTCGCTTATTTTTAACAGGGTTTGAAATGAATTTTTAACACTCATGATTTGCTCTCCAATTATGGAATCTGAAAGGCTCCTTCTTTAGAACGGCTGCTGTTGCCAAATTCATCAATGATGTAAACGCGCCACAAATATTCACCTGAGGGTAGTTGATGAACATAGTTGAGATTGGGTAAATCCGGCGGTAAAGAATCAACAATCTTTACCGTGGTGGGTACGCCGTTGTTAACCTGAAATATTTCCAGTTTGTATTGGAAAGGAAAGTTTAAATAGACCGCCTGCCACTGGAAATGAATGGTATCGCCGGTAATCGTTTGTAAGCCTACCGGAGCAAGCAACTGGGTGGTCTGTTCAATGACGCGCGTAATAAAAACGGGTTGCGCTGTGGCTGTGAATCCTGCATCATCGGTTGCTTTAACCAAAAAGGCCCTGCCAATAAGCTCTTCCAGATGACGCACCGGTAAATCGTTAACATTGCGAGCGTAGTAAAATTCACCAGGATTTTGTCCGGGTAAGAGCGTGTCCGAAATCGTGTATTCCGGAATTTCAAAAAAGACGCGGTCTAAATCTCCGATGCCATCGGGATCATTCAGCCTGACTGCAATCTGTAAATAGTAACTGTCTTCCACAGGAAACCAATGGGCCTGATGGTGGGTGCTGACCGTGATCTCTTCGAATTGCGGTAACTGATCAAGGCGAAATTGCAGGCGGACATTCTTTTTTAAATCGACCTGAAGTGAGTCCTGGCTAAAGGCCGATCCTCCGGCAATAACCAGGTAGCTGTCCGCGGCTAAGTGCGTAAAAGAAAATTGACCAGAGGCATCGGTGAAAGTGAGTAAATTCTGCTTTTTTAGGTACACGGAGACCATAGCTAAGGGAAGATGGGGCGCATAGTAGGTTTGAATTGTGCCTTGAATGGTCAAACCGCCATCGCCATCCAGGGGATTATCGTGCGGCGCATCGCCTACACAATGGAGCAACAGAAACAATGATAATAACCCAAAACGTTTCATGGCTTTAATCTACATAATTTTGCTCATGCGTGCAAAATAGTTACACCTGGAGCAAGGGGTAACTTCCGACTTTGACAGCCGATGCTGGTTAACTCATTAAAAAACAATACATCAGTTTTAAAAATTTGCGAAAATTGTCCCTACAAATTGACCGACTTTTCTTTCTGTTGTAAAACTTAAAAAGGCCAAACGGTCAAAGAATTTGTTAAATCCACTGACTGCGATTTGTGGTTTTTCTTTGTTTCAGTTCTCAAAGGCTTCGATGATCGGGCATTCAGCAACCATTTTGCCACGCCGGCAAGATGAAATGAGTTGATTGAGTGCGTTCTTGATCTTTTGTAATTCCTCGATCTTTTGTTCGATTACGGTTAACTTTTCTTCTGCTCTCTTTTTTATATCCAGACAAGAGGAATCGGGCCCTTTGCTCAAGTCCAGTAATTCTTTGATTTCAGTCAGAGTAAAGCCGTGGCTCTTTGCTTTGGTGATGAATCGTAAGCGTTTGATGGCTTCTTCATCATAGTAGCGATAGTGAGTCATGGGATTGCGTTCGGGCTGTAATAGTCCTTTTCGTTCATAAAAACGAATGGTTTCAGGCGATATTCCCATCAATTTCGAAATTTGTCCGCGCGTCATGGGCACGAGGCACCTCCTTTCAATATCGAGAAAGAGATTACGCATTACACTCTAAAAACGCAAAAATTCTGAACAATAATTCTTTGGTTTAAAATAAAAACAACGAATTTAAGAAATTGGTACGAATTAGAATATTTCCATAAAAAGATCCATCACTTTAGCGTGCGAAAATTTTTGTGTTAAAGATCCTAACCCCCCGGCCCCCTTCCCTTCTTTTAATAAAGGGAAGGGGGAGCAAATTGTGTCGCTTTGCTGAGTTTTAGCCTTACATGTCAATAAATATTATTTTTTTTAGAAATCTTTGTGCTCTCTGTGGTTGATTTTGTTTGCGGCTGTGCTGCCTTAAAATCTGTGTATTAAGGGAAATCGATTCCGTTTTTAGGCATTTTTTTTGGATCTATCGAGCCAATGCGACTCTGGAGAGTCGCGCTACGGGGTGCGAAAATTTTTGTGTTACCTTAGGCTGAAAATTTTTACTTTTCTTTCCGGCTGCCGCGAGCAATACGAATGGTAAAGTTAAACTCAACAGAACGAATTCTCATTAGCAGTAAAATGGCCAATATGAAAAAATCTTCAACACAGTTGGAAAATTTTGCCACACAAGCCTTCACCCTCTCCCTGACGTTTATTCTGGGAGAGGGGGATCGAGGGTGTGAGGGCTAATTCGTAAAATGACTTCTGCTGTTGGAGGAGTAAAGTTAAGAGTATATGAGTGTAAGAGTTAAATGGTTCAAAGGCACCGGCCTGTCATTTTTTTAAGAAGTTTTTTAGTTGCGGCTACGCTGCCATAGGTATTTAAAGGTTAAGTTTATTGAATATATGACGAAAAAATCAAATTACCAATCAGTCTCATCAGGATAAAATTGCATGATGTGCTTAAACACATGGATGGGCCTATTGTTTGTTGCTGTTCTGTTTGGGGCACCGCCCACAATAGGAGCTAAGAATCAGATTCTTGCACAAAATACGACCTCTTTCAACATACCCAGAGATAGCCTTAAAAAACAACTCATCCAATTAAATCAAAAGTCATCTGCGAACGATTTGCAAATAGAGCATTTGAAACGGCAGATCGCTATCCAGAAAAAATATGATCTGATTTTAAATATGATCATATTTCTTTCAATCATAAATATCATAGCTATCTACCTCTATTTTAACAGTAAGCGCCGAAATTGGAAATTTTTTAATGAAATCATCAATTCTTTAAATTACCCGCTTTTTGTCTTTCGGGCGCGTAACCTGAACATTGAATTGTCCAATTTTTCTGCAGAAAAGAGTTTCCCTGAAATCCATTCCTTTTATGAATTACATAAAGAAGAAGGAATGGTTATTGAAGAATGGCTGGATCGTTTATGCAAAAAACATCAGGTAGTCATTCATGAAATCGCCCGCGAGGCGAAAGAGGGACAGATTCGTTACTATCAGATTTATCTTTATCCCTTATTGAACAAAAAGGGTAAGGTAGAGTACATCGTAGAATATTGGGTGGATACTACGATTCAAAAAAGGGCTCTGGAACGATTATTACGCAGCAAGGAGGCGCTGGAACAATCGAAGAAGGAATTTGAAAAAGTGATCTCTTCCATTCCGGATGCCATTTACAGTGCCTTAATCGATAAAACCGGGAAAATTCTTGATAGTTATTATTCTCCGGTAATTGAAAAAATAACGGGCTATCCGGCCTCTTTTTTTGACGGCGATAAAAATACCTGGTCTAAGATTGTTCATCCCGAGGATTTGCCGCAACTAAGAGCAAGAAATAAAAAAGCGATTTTAGAAAAACAGCCTGAAGCGCGCACGGAATATCGCATCATCCATAAGGATGGCAGCGTCAAGTATATTCGCAGCGCCGTTACCATGAATTTCCTCGACAATAATTTAATTCGTGTGGATGGCGTTCTGATGGATGTTACCGAAATGAAAAAGGCCGAAATGGAATTGATGAAGATTCAGAAACTGGAATCGGTTGGAGTACTGGCAGGCGGCATTGCCCACGACTTCAACAACATATTGACAGCTATTCTGGGTAATATCTCTCTGGCGCGATTAATCGCCAAAAACAATGATAAGCTGGAAAGTCGACTGTTCGAAGCTGAAAAAGCCTGCCTACGGGCTAAGGATCTGACGCAGCAATTATTGACCTTTTCCAAAGGCGGAACGCCGGTTAAAAAAGTGACCTCACTGGCAGATATGTTGCGCGAGGCCACTACCTTTTTGCTTCGAGGATCGAATGTAAAAGCGCAGTTTGAAATCCCGGACAATTTGTGGTTGGTAGAGGCTGACGAAGGGCAATTAGCCCAGGTCATCAATAATCTGGTCATCAATGCCAAACAAGCCATGCCCCAGGGAGGCGTGTTAAATATTCGGGCCTTCAATTATTTCTATGACGGTAGGTCCGACTTGCCCCTGAAACGCGGAAAATATGTGTGCTTTAAAGTGGAAGACCATGGCGTTGGCATTGATGAAAAAAGTTTACAGAAAATTTTTGATCCCTATTTCACCACCAAAAAAACAGGTTCCGGTCTGGGGCTGGCCGTAACCTTTTCCATTGTAAAAAAGCACAACGGTTATATTACAGCACAATCCAGGGTGGGCGAAGGCACCACTTTTAGTGTGTATCTGCCTGCATCTGACAAATCGGTGCATGCGGAAAAAGAAAAAAGCGAGGTCTTTACTCCGCTGAAAGGCAGAGTGCTTTTAATGGATGATGAGGAAGTAATTTTAGACATCGGTAGCGAGATGTTAAGCAGTTTCGGTCTGCAAGTAGAAGTGGCTAAAACAGGTCAGGAGGCCGTTGAAAAGTTCAAAAAAGCCATGCAAGACAACAAACCATTTGATCTGGTTCTGCTTGACCTGACCATCCCCGGGGGAATGGGAGGTAAGGAGACCATCAAAGAAATCCAGAAGTTGGCTGGCAATGTGCCGGCTATCGTTTCCAGCGGCTATTCTAATGATCCGGTTATGGCCAATTACAGGAATTACGGTTTTCAGGGCATGGTGGTGAAACCGTACCGAATGGTCGATATGTACGCTGTTATTAAAAATATTATGCGTAATAACAACCTCAATTAAATATGGATGGATTGACACGACAAGCCGCAGACAATAAAAAAGTTTATCATTTTGAGTATTGGACTACTTTAGAATACTTCCCTTAAAAGATCTATTCCCGCCAAAGCGGGATGCGAAAATTTTTATGCAGAAGATCCTAACCCCCCCCGCCCCCTTCCCTTCTTTTAATAAAGGGAAGGGGGAGCAAATTGTGCCGCTTTGCTGAGTTTTAGCCTTACATGTCAATAAATTTTATTTTTTTTCTAAATCTTTGTGCTCTCTGCGGTTGTTTTTGG
>NZ_JBSMDE010000012.1:0-2433 GCF_056497305.1 Caldithrix sp.
CGGTTCAGAATACTCCGCCATGCCGCCTAAAAATTAAAAGATGGCCTCTGCCTTCCCCTGTTGTTGGAAAATAGATTTGAATCACAATCCAGTTTTCAACTTTTAGTAATTTTAGTCGAACCCGTAAAAAAGCAGTAAGCAGAAATTGTTGGCAAGGCAACATTAAAAAAGGAGTTTAAATGATGCGTTTTTTGGTATTAACGCTTTTTGTCCTGAGTAATATTTTGCTGGCGAAAACCACGGTTATTAGCCACTCCCCTGAGTCCGTCTCGGTTATCCCGGTTAATGAAGGGGCCAAAATTTCCTGGCAGTTAAATTTACCAGATACGGTTCTTAGTTTTAACAACGGGGCGGCCTACGGCATCTGGGCGCCTCACTTAAAACAGGCTTTAGGGTGTGTTTTTGACTTGAGCGCTTTTCCTGAGGCCACCCTGGAACAGATCGATTTTCTGCATTACGCAAGAGAGAAAATGCACGGGCCCTATTATTACCGCATCCTGTTTTTTGACATGGACAGCGCTAAACTGTTCTACGCGATTGATAGTCTGCAGGCTGGTGACGCCTATGACTTTCCACGCTTTGAAATTGGCGTGCAATTGGGTTCTGTTCCTGCCCGCAATCATGTCGGAATTTTCATTGAAGGGCTTTCTTCGCCGGATGGCACCAATTCCTTTCCGGCCCTGATGACCGATTCCAGTGCCTATGTGCCTGGTGTCAGTTACTATCTGGCAGATGTTGACGATCCATTCCTGGTCAGCGACCCCAATTACACCAATTTTTATGAATTGAGTGAAGTGGCCAATGGAGCCACCAACCTGGTGCTAGATTTGTGGATCAACACCAACGGAAACACAACGAACCACGTAGAGCACGCGCTTCCGCCTGTGGCCTCCCGTCCCCAATCTTTTTTGAATGATCGCTTCCTTGGCATTCTGCAGTCCTCCATTCAAAAAGCCATGCAATTCTCTATTATTGATGGCTTTTACATCTATCGTGGCGATACCACGGGCAATCAGCTTCAATTACTGGCTCAGGTTCCAGCCGATGTTCGTGAATTTATCGATGATCATCCTTTCAGTGATAGTTCTTATTTTTACGCGGTCTCCAGCTTTAATGACTTTTCCACTTCGATAAAAAAAATCCGGGAATATTACCAACCTCCTGTTCTGAGTATTCAACAAGCCCGCGCCGATGACGACCATGACTTTTCACCGGACTTAGACGGCAAAATCGTGGCCCTGCGTGGTACAGTTGTCTCTCCCAATTTTAGCGACAAACTGCAACTGTTTGTTAACGACAAAGAAGGAGGCATTCAACTCTACTCTTCCAAATTTAGTGTTGAATTGAATCTCGGAGACAGCCTGTTTGTTTTTGGCAGAGTCACACAATACCGTGGACTTACTGAATTGGCGCTGGATTCTGCAGCTCAAATACAGATCATCGGAAAGCATGAACACACTCCTCTTGACTTAACGTTAAGCGAAGTTGGCGAAACATATGAAGGACAATTGGTACGCATTGAAAACATACAGATTGTAAATCCGTCTGACTGGCCGGCCGAAGGGCAAAATAGCGGTTCGGTGATGGTGACCGATGGTCAGGATACGGTTAATCTGTTCATCGACAAAGATACCGATCTGGATGGCTGGAGTCCGCCTGTTGAAACATTCAGCTTACTGGCTATTGTAGATCAATACACAAAAAGTATCCCGGCAAATGATGGATATGAACTAAGACCCCGGTCGCAACAAGATTTTATTCCAGGCACTGCTATTGAAACACCGCAATTCGTGTTGAGCCAATTTGATTTAAAGCCATGCTATCCCAATCCATTTAATCCATCTACAACAATAGAATACACCCTCCCGCATCAGGCTAAAGTTTCCATTAAAGTTTTTAATGTTCGTGGGCAGCTTGTTCAGACCTTGCTTGAACAAGTTAAAGAAGCAGGCAGACATACACTGAAATTCAACGGCAAAAATCTTACCTCCGGAATTTATTTGCTCTACTTTAAAGCGGATAATTATCAGGAAACGCAGAAAATAATTTTGATTAAATGAAATTATCTAAAGGATGCCACCGGCACGAATTAAAAAATTTTGCTTTGCGATGCATATTGAATTTTAGAGAATGATAAGCAAACAGAATAAAGGTCCTCGGTTCTCCCGAGGACTTTTTAAGATTTTTTGTAAAACCTATTGACACGAATAGAATACTTCCTTCAAAACTTATAATCCCGCTTAGCGGGATGAGAAAATTTTTAAGAGGCCTAATTACAGGGCAATCCCAAACGATTGAGTAGATGAACATTTAGAAATCAAATTTTACAAAGCAAAGATTTAAACTCCCCCTTCTCTTTTTTTAAAGGGAAGGGGGGCGGGGGATGGGTTTTAAAACAAATGCTTCGCCCTCACAAAGTCGCGGATTGAAGCA
>NZ_JBSMDE010000013.1:0-56327 GCF_056497305.1 Caldithrix sp.
ATTATGGAAGGCAGGAAAACCAATTAACACAAAATCTTTTTGTCATGCATTTTAATTTAGTTTAGCAGGAGTAAAATTAGATGCAATTGAGCTTATTCAGTGTGGAAAATCAATCTAAGGAGTTGTATCGCCAATCTTTGTCGCAGTTTAATATTCAGATGGCGCTAAAAGAGTTGCGCCTCTGGCAAAGAACCGTGGATGCGCCCGACAATCTATCGGAGAAAATTCAAACCCTGGAAAAATTCGCTGACCAGTTGCAAAAAGCGCAGCCCAATGAAATATTATTTCTGGCCAATGTACACCAAAACCTGATGAATATGCCCGAACTAAAAGCCCTGCACGAAGATGCCCGCTTTTTTTTGGCCGGCGTTAATCAGGCTTTAAATGCCCTTTTGACGGAGCAGGATTATGATTTTATTTTTGAAGAGCTGCATCCGGCCGAGATATTTTTTCAGGCCAAAGAATTTAAGAAAACGATTGCTGTTGTAGAAAATTACATCTCACATTTTGGCGAACACCCCGTCCTGCGTCAGTTAGAAGGGGCCGCTTATTATGAACTCAATGAAACCAGCCAGGCTAAAATTTGTTACACTCTGGCCTTATTTAATGATCCTCAGGTCTGTCAACCTCAATATTTTGTTTCCAGAACCATGCAAAACAAGATCAAATTTTTACAAGGTAGATTTGATGACTGGACCACTCTCTCTGTTCACCTTACCTTTGTCCTGTGGGAAGAAGGACAATTATTTATTGATATCAAGAATAAGAAGTTTACCTCGCTCATCAAAGAGAAAGTGGAAAAACATCCTAATAAAGTTCTGGAAGTACAGGGGGCCTGTCTGAAATTTTTGCATTTATTGTATCTGGCAGAAACGGAACGTCTGAGAATAGGTGGCCGAAATACAACGGCCTTTTTGCTGGAACTTCAGGAACAAATGCAGGACACGCATTTTGATTGGTTTTTACGTTATGAACAGGCGCTGAAAAAATTTCGGATGCTTTAAGGAGATACCGAACCACAATGCTGAATCGATTATTAAAACTGGAAACCAGCCTGAACAATGAAAAACGGTTACCGTACAAAGTGGTACACGCCTTTATTGATCGCCTGAATTTTTCTCTGCCCATTGCCATAGATGGTCGTTTGTTCTGGATTCCCATCATTTACGGCATGGGATTCTACCATTTTCTAAAAACCGAATCCTGGCTGGTTGAAGTCTTAAAGCGTATTTACACAATTACCGATGGCGCTTTTATGGATGCCGGGGCTAATATTGGTCAAAGCTTGTTGCGTTTTAAGAGCTTAAAGATTTCGGCGCCCTATCTAGGATTTGAGCCCAACGCCGGAAGCTATTTTTACTTAAGGGAATTGATTCGCAAAAACCGTTTTAAAGACTGTACGATTTTCCCCCTGGCGCTTTCCGATTCTACTCATTTACAGGCCTTTTACACACGACACCGGAGCGATGTTTCTTCTACGCTCATAAAGGAATACAAAAAGTTTGCTACCTCAGAACAGGAACAAATGGTACCGGCAGTAAAAGGCGATGCTATTTTACAGGAACTGGGCAATCCCGGGATTGCGGTGATTAAAATTGATGTGGAAGGGGGCGAATTGGAAGTTATCAATGGGTTAACGGGTACATTGCAGGAGCAGCATCCTTTTCTGCTTGTAGAAATATTACCCGTTTACCACTTAAACAGTCCCAATTTAAAATTGCGTTTCCAGCGACAGAAGCGATTGCTCACTGAGCTCAGACAGCTCAATTATGTTTTGTTTCGGATTCGCGGGAAGGGGCAACTGGAAGCAATTAAAGACATTGGCATTCATTCCCAATTAAAAAATAGTAACTATCTCTTTGTCCCAAAGCGGGAAAGAGAAAAAGTAGAAAGCCATTTTGAAGTGCTGCAATAAAAAAGTCCCCTGCCAGGAATTGGCCGGGGACTGTGAATGAATGTTCCTGTCTTTCAGCAATGTTAACTATGGGTTCCCTGATCTGCGGGCCACTGTTGGTTGGGGTATTTGCAGAGCCCGAAAGAGTTTCGCCTTTTCCACCATGAGTTCAACCCCCTGCAGCAATTCTTCCTTTGTAAAGTTGCAGTGGCCGTAACGCCAGACAAATTGATTGGTGTACATGATCCGCCCATTTTCCGGAAATACCTTTTCTCGATATAAGCGTTCGTGCCAGGCCGGAACGATGGGATCTCCAACGGTGTGCATGGTAACCAGCGGCCTGTTCAGTTGCCCGTCCGTGTCAAATAGCTGTTTCAAACGGTTCAGAGCAGCAGGATCGGCGCTAAAGCGCCGGACATTTTTGTTCAGGTATTGATCGTCGCCAGAACCATGATACTGACGATCCATGTTGTCAAAGGGATTGCCGCCCACGCGCTCTACCAGATCGTTGGTGGCAAATACATTGTACCACAAAACCCCCAGAACGGTTCTGGGAATGCTTTCGGGATCATCAGGATCGATGGGCGCTCTGGCACAGCGAATGAGTTCCTGAGTGCGCTCCGGATAATCCTGAAGAAGGGTTAAAATCCTGGGCACATATTTCACATCCCAATTCTGAATCAACTCATCAGGAATGTGAATGGGGCTGCCGGGAAGTGTACCGGGGAAAAAGTAGTCAAACAGCACGCGAAAATCGCCCACATAATTAACCTGTTTCTGAATGTCGCCAATAGGGCCACACAGAGCCAGGCCGCCATCGTAGAGTTTTTTCATTTCCAGAGATTTGGTTGTAACCAGCCCGCCTTCTGAGGCGCCAACCAGGTAAACGAATTCCGGTTCCGGGAACAGCTCTTCAAATTTGAATTCCAGTTCAACCAGGTCAATAATCGCCTCCTGAACGGCAAAGCCATTTTCCCGGTAGCTGGTCGTGGCAAAGGCATAGCCCATTTCTGTTACCAGATCGGGAACATAGGTGCCATCGTCCAATGTCATCTGCGATTCGGGGATGGCAACCGGTTGAGTGACATCCACATAGCCATGGGCAAAGAGCACCAATTCGTCATTCCAGGCCTCCGGCATCCAGATCTTAAACAACGCGCCGGTAATTAACGTCCCTTCATAAACAGTGTAGTCTTCAAATCGTTGAACCGTAAGTACAGATTGTTTTTCGGATGAAGGATGGTTCTGGTTTTCAAAAGGTAATTCGTTGGAACAGGAACTTAAAAAAAACAGGGAAACACCAATCGACAGCAAAAACATAAATAGCTTCCTCATAGCCCACCTCCCATGATTAAATTGGTACTGATCTGATTAAAAGCACTTAAATTTAATGCTAAAAGATTTAAAATTACAATTTTTTTACAATAAGCAATCTTAAAAGATGTACACCGCTCAGGCAGCAAAGACGCAACCTTTAAAAAACCGCAAAGGGCAGTAAGAATTAATTTTAATTAAAAATTACAAATTATGAATTATTTTGTGATAGGTCAAATGCTGCCAAGGCGGTGAAGGCCTGTGCCGGCATTTCATCCTGAATGTCGCTTTAGCGGGAGGACAAATTCCTTACACCTGCAGACAATTCACAGGCACAACGTAACTTGAGCTTCAGCTCGAGACATCCCTTTGAAGACACAATTTTCCCCTAGCCCCGATTTTCGGGGAGGAGGGACCAGGAGTGAGAAGGAACAAAACGCAACCTGTTGGAACGAAGGGGAAAACCCGCTTCTTGGATACAGGCTCGTCCAACCGGCTAAAGCGGCCGGACAATAGTGTAAGAGTTAAAGGGTTCCGGGGCACCGGCCTGTCATTTTTTAAAGAAATTTTTTGGTTGCGGCTTTGCTGCCTTAGAAGTTTTGAAAGAAGTATTTAAATAGCCAATTGAGGGCAAGGTAAGTAGACAGCGTTTTTTTTTCGCCACCCTTCCTCATTCTGATGCTGACAGGTAGGGAGGTCCACAATTATTATTTCAATAATTGTTCTTATTGAAAAAATAATAAAATTCGCAAGGTTAGGCTCAAAAGGGCGCATTCTTTCGTTTTCCAGGATTGGCATTAAAATTGTAAATTTAAAACAATTGATATTTAATTTAAGGAGATTGGCTTGATGCACTTAATTCACCATGCTCAAAAGAACTTTGTGTTCTTGATGGGGATTTTAATGTTTAGTCTGGTCAAGCCTTCTTCAGCCTTTATCAAATGTAAGAGTGGAAAATTTATCAACGATCAGGGCAGGGAAGTCTTTTTTAAAGGGGTTGGCCTGGGAGGATGGCTGGTACCGGAGGGGTACATGCTCCACACCCCTGGTTTTGGTTCTCCCTCTTCCATTAATGCCCAGGTTGTAGATGTTATTGGCGAGAGCAATGCTCAGCAGTTCTGGAAAAAATATCGCGAAAATTACGTATCCCGCAAAGATATTGAATTAATTTCTTCCTGGGGCTTTAATTCCATTCGCTTACCCTTCAATTATCGGTTGCTTTCTCCGGAAGACCAGCCAGGCGTCTATCTGGAAGAAGGTTTTGGCGTGATTGATTCTCTAATCGCCTGGTGTCGTGACAATCGATTATATGTCATTCTGGATATGCATTGCGCGCCTGGTGGACAAAACGCCAGTAACATCAGCGACAGCGACGGCATTGAGGCCCGCTTATGGACCGAATCCGATAATCAGGATCGTACCGTAGAGATATGGCAGCGTATTGCGGAACGCTACCGTAATGACACAACGGTTGTAGGCTACGATTTACTGAATGAACCTGTCCTGCCTGACGGCCATCCGGCCACCGAGTTGCGCAGCCTGTACATGCGCATCACTTCGGCCATCCGTAAGGTTGATAAAAATCATATTCTTTTTATTGAAGGAAACTGGTATGGCACAGATCTGACTGCGCTCGATCCTCCCTGGGACACCAATCTTTCCTACTCCTTTCATAAATACTGGAGCACAACAGACGTGGGCAGTATTCAAAGTTATCTGAATCTACGCAAAATCTACGGTACGCCGTTATGGATGGGGGAAAGTGGTGAAAATTCCAACCACTGGTTTGCCAGTGCGGTCAAATTGCTGGAAGAAAACGATATTAGCTGGTGCTGGTGGACCCATAAAAAGTTTGAGACCACCACCAGCCCCTTTTCGGCCAGATTGGCTACCGGTTTTCAAACTCTGGTCGATTACTGGAACGGTCAAGCCGCAAAGCCCGGTCAATCATTCGCTTTTGGCGTTTTAATGCAGTGTGCAGAAAATTTGAAATATGAAAACTGCGACTTTCGCCCCGATGTTTTACAGGCCCTGTTTGATCCCGATTTTTTAACGCGCAACACCCCCTACAAAGACCTGGAAATACCCGGCACCATCCACTGCGTCGATTTTGATTATGGTGGTAATGGCCTTGCCTATTATGATACGGAATACCAGCGTACCCATTGGGATGTTTCTAATCCATGGAACTCAGGTTATCAGTACCGAAACGATGGAGTGGATATCGAAGAAAGCAAAGATAGCGCAGGCCCACAATACAGCGTGGGCTGGATTGAAGCAGGGGAGTGGATTAACTACACCGTACAGGTTAAAGAACACGCTTTGTACGATGTTATTTTGCGTGTGGCCAGCGCCCAGGATGGCGGAAAACTGCAGTTAGTACTGGATGATGTTCCTCTGAGCGATGTCATTTCCATCCCCAAAACCGGTGGTTGGTACAACTGGGATACCATTACAATTAAAAATGTTAGCCTGCAAAATGGACAGCATCTTCTTACCTTAAAATTTGTGAATGGCGGGTTCAATATCGGTCAGCTGGAGTTTGTAAAGATCACTGATGTCGAAAGACATGGCACGTTACCTGTTCAGTTTGAACTGGGGCAAAATTACCCCAATCCTTTCAATAATGCTACGCGAATTCCCTTTTTTGTTGATCAAAGATCCACCGTTCAATTAGATATTTTTGATCTTCAGGGCCAACATATTTTTTCAGATCATCAAGAGAGCGTGGGAGAAGGAGATTTTTATTTTTCAACAAGTGATGCGCAAAGCCGGTCGATCAGTTCCGGCATCTATTTGTATCGCGTGCGGGCAGGTAAAAAAGTAAAGTACAAAAAAATGGTTTTGCTAAAGTAACAGGGTAAGAAGTTGAACTTTAAATCAAACATGTTAATCATAACGGTTGTTTTAACTTTTTTCACTATCGTTGTGAGCAAAAATTACAAAGGGGCCGAGTACCGCACCAAAGATTCATTTCTGTATGGCCGATTTGAAGCGCGCTATCGGCCGCCAGCCGGTAGCGGGGCTCTGGCTTCCTTTTTTACATTCCATGATTTTAGCTCGTCGAGCGAATGGAATGAGATCGATTTTGAAATTTTAGGCCGTTACGATCATGTGGTGCAAACGACCAGCATAGGCCCCGGGCAAAAAATAAGAGCCAGTCATCAATGGGTAGATTTTAACACTCATGACGATTTTCACGTGTATGCCTTTGAATGGACGCCTGAGTACATAGCCTGGTTTATCGATGGACAGGAAGTCCATCGCCAGGAGGGAGATTTCATTTCCGATTTTCAGTATCCCCAGAAAATAATGATGAATATCTGGAATCAGGAATATGAGCGCTGGTCGGGTCCCTGGTTTGACGAGAACTTACCGCTTTTAGCCTATTACGACTATGTGAGCTACGCCGCCTACACGCCGGATTCCGGCGATTGTGGAACCGATAACAACTTTACACTGCTGTGGAAGGATGAGTTTGATGCTTTTGATTCAACGCGCTGGGAAATGGCCACGCACACCTTTAGCGGCAATCTTTGCGACTTTACACCGGAAAATATTCTGTTCCAGGATGGCTATCTGATTCTGTGTCTTACCGATCCCGATCATCTTAAAGGTGTGGATGTACAGCCACCGACCATGCTTTGGGTCTGGGCTCTGGAAGATCAAGTGTACATTAAATTTAATGAACAACCCGATTCCCTTTCCGCCGTTACGCTGGCCAACTATGCCATCCCGGGCACCAGAATTCTGAATGCGCAGTTACTGGCTGATGGTCGAACCGTAAAGTTGATCACAGAGGGACTGGATGCGGAGCGTACGTACAATGTGGTCTGTTTAAATGTGCAAGACCGCGCTCAGCCGACCAACAAACAGACCGGCCAGGTAAAAACCATTCGGCCACAAAAATATCTTCCCTTTCCTATTTTGATTAATGTGGGTGGCGATACATTAGGCCCCTATTTAGGCGATCAGGAATGGTTCCCGGATCGGCTTTATGGTTATGAAGATGGATATGCCGACACCTTTGATGATCATCCTGAAATCAGCCAGACCGATCAGGATTCTCTCTTCTGGAGCCAACGGAGGGAACTGGTACATTATCGGCTACGTTTGCCCGATGGTTTGTACCGCGTTACATTACGCATTTGTGAAAATGAATTCCAGGAAACAGGCAAGCGGGTTTATGATATTCTGGTTAACGGTCGCAAGGTGGCCAATCGGTTGGACCCATTTCAAGCTTTTGGATTTCGGACAGCCGGAGCCCTTGTCGCCGATTCGGTCATGGTAAATGATGGGCTGCTCACCGTCCATTTTACAGCCCGTGTGGGGCACACTCTGTTAAATACCATTGAAGTAGAGCCCATAGCTACACAGCTGTCTGAACGACAATGGGCAGTGATACCGGAATCGATTCTGATGCTAAAGAGTTATCCCAATCCATTTAATCAGACAACCAATTTACTGATCGATCTCAAAAAAAGGGGGGATGTGAACATTGAAATTTTTACCGTACAGGGCCAGAGCATCTGGCAGGCCACCTTAAGAAATCTTGCTCCTGGTCGACACCGGCTGCGCTGGCCGGCAGGAGGAGCGAGTGGTATCTATTTTGTCAGAGCCACTTTAGTAGGGAAAATTTCGGTTATGAACAAATTAATACTCATTAAGTGAAAAGCGGTTCTGCAGAAGGCGAATGAAGGTGTTAGGAATACCGATTTTTCGTCGATCCGCTTTCGAAAAGAAATTAGAATTGACATCGTGCAAAACTTAAAAATATACAAGAAAGGAGGGGTACTACAAATTGCAGACCAAGTTTAACAAAAGTAGTTTAACCAAAAACAGTAACCAACAAGAGGAGGACACTCTATGAGTCGTATTTTCCTGTTAATTTTGTTAATCCCGTTATTGATGTTTGCCCAGGAGCAAATTCTCTTTGATGATTTTGATGCAGCTCCGGCAGACACCAACTTCTGGGCCTGGTTTGATAATCACGGTGGACAGCATTATCAAACCAATGCCAATGCAGATTCTGCTTATGGCTGGATCCATTACAGTTATGTCAATGATATCGTCTATTCCGGAAGCGGTGCGTTCAAAATGGATTACTCTGCGCACAACACGGAAGGCTGGGGCGGCTATACCAAACTGGAACACTGGAACCCCGATTCCAATGCCGTGTACGACTGGTCCAATTATGATTCTATCATGGTCTGGTACTATAATGCGGTTCCACAAAGTTTACCAGGACGTGTTCATTTACGCTTCAATTTGCACGATGTGTCGGATGCACCAAACGGCGCAAAAACTTATGATGTGACTGAATGTGAATACTATTATTCGTTCCATTACATTCTGGATGATGAACCCGGCTGGCACGTGTTCAAAATGGTCTTAAAAGATGTCCGGGACGATCCCAATATTGACGAATGGGGCGGACAGGGCTTTAACCGTACAGGTTGGGCCGGCATTCAAGGCAATGATGTTTTAGACCTGGATAAGATTAAAGGCTTTTCTATTGAATTTTCGATTAGTGGCGCCGGTGAAGGCGATTATTCACAGGGAACGATCATTATCGATCACATAGTATTGTATTCTCCAGCTGCCAAAGCCTTTGTCTTTTTTAATGGCAAAACACTGGCCTCGGCATTAAATGGATTTACCTGGGGACAATCTTCTATGGAAGTGGTAGAAGGTGTCGGCCCGGAAGGTAAGAATGCCCTTCAATGGATTCCTGGTGATGAATGGGGGAATGGCTGGAGCGGTGCCGGCTGGAACATTGATCCTCCCTATAATATGGCCTTTACCTGGGCTACCGATTCATTGAAATTTAAGATGAAAGCAGAGGAAGGCACCGGACCATTGCGTGTCCAGTTTGAAGATGGCAATGTCAAACGCGGCATGGTGTTTGACCCGGTGGCAGACAATCAATGGCATGATTATGCGTTCAAATTGAGTGAGTTTCCCTATCAGGACGGTACGGCCAACTTTGATTCCAGCCATGTCACGGTTTTGCAGTTTATGACCAATGGCGTTTCTTCGGCCGGTAAAACGATTTTGATTACAGACCTGTGGACGGGTAATCCGCTTATCGATGTCATCCCTCCGGCTGCGCCCACGGACGTTTCTGCTGTACCGGCAGATTATTACAACCTGGTGATCTGGCAGGATGTACCTGGTGAAGAGGGCGAATCGTACACTGTGTACACTTCGGATCAGCCGATCACCGATGTGACCGCAGATGGGGTGGAAATTGTCGCCGACAATGTTCCGGAAGGCACGCAGTCCGTTGCCCATTTTATCTACTATCCGTTGAAAGATAAACCCGTGACCAGATACTATGCCGTAACCTGTAAAGATGCTTCTGGAAATGTTTCCGAACCTGGTGTATCCGGTGCAATCGAAAATACAGCCAAAGGCATTCCGACCATCTCTCTAACTCCGCCGGAAAATTTTGTCGCAGATGGCGATCTGGCCGAGTGGGATCCTCAGGTTATTATGCCTTTCGAACTGATGCCCTCGGTAAGCCATGTTGCCGGTGGAACCTTCACCGATGACAATGACCTGACCGCAACCTGTTATCTGGCTGTGGATGACGAATATTTGTACATGGGATTTGATGTTCTGGATGATATTTACAGCTATGATCCGGCAGGAAACTTCTGGGAAGACGACATGATTGAAGTGTACATCGGCCTGTACAATTTTACCCATCAGCACATTGGCTTTGAGCGTGGCGAAGAACCCGATTACAAAATCGTGTTGCTTAAAGACGGTTTACATGTAGATCAGGTGGGCTTTACTCCTGCCATGTTCCCTAATCCATCGGACAATTACAACTTTACCGATTTTGGGGCTTCGGATTGGGCCATTGAGGTGCGCATCCCGCTGGATTCGTTGGTAACCGGTGGCGCAGCCGGTGATACGCGTTTCCATCCGGTTAATGGTATGCGCATTCCGCTGGATTTGGTGATCCATGATTCGGATGCCACCAATGTACGTGAGGGTATTCTGTCTTATTCCGAAAAAAATAACGATACCTCATGGCAGGGGGCACAGTTCTGGAGCTACACCTGGATTGGCGATACAGCCGGTGTTGAAACGGCTATTGATGATCCGGTGAGTGTTGTTTCTGATTTCCGTCTGGAACAGAACTTCCCCAATCCATTCAACCCGACAACCACTATTGCTTACGCATTGGCTAAAAATGTGCAGGTCGAGTTGACGGTTTACAATGTACTGGGACAAAAAATTGCCACTCTGGTTAACCAGAAACAAAGTGCAGGTACACATCAGGTTTCCTTTGATGCCGGTAACCTCTCTTCTGGTGTGTACATGTACCAGCTTAAAGCAGGTGACTTTGTCCAGACCAGGAAAATGCTATTGATGAAATAGCATTTCGTCAGGGAAGACTAATTAAAGCCGACTCCTGGTGGAGTCGGCTTTATTGTTTTATTTCTAACCGATTTTTTGTGCTCTGCAAAATGTATTTTCTCTTATCGTACTGCCGAAATAGTTTTTTAATTAAGATGCAGTTGGCTTAATTTCTTGTCCTCCTGGGTAAAAGAAGGAAAAAATATTGAAAATTTAATTAAGACATTTTACCTTACACTAACTTTTACGCTGGTCAATATTCCGAACCATTACCGAAGGTAGAGGGGCATTTGGCAGGTTTACAACCATTCAAGGAGTTATTGGCCTTTAGAGAGAAAAAAAAATTAAGCAAAGGAAAATGCTGTGTGGCTATTATCCCCTGAATCAATTGGCGAAGGGAATGTACGATGAAAAAAACTATTTTGATCATCATTCTGCTAACAATGTGCGGTTTCTGGCAAAAACCGCTAATAGCCGATGAGATTCCGCCTTTTCGCTGGCAAATTGGTGAACAACTTACCTGGAAAGTTAGGTGGTCGTTCATCCGATTGGGTACATTAAAGATGATTGTAGAAGATACGGTTCAAATCAAAAGCCAGAAATTGTACCGAATTAAATTGCTGATGGATTCCAATCCGATGTTAATATTCGTGAACATTCATAATCGCTATGAATGCCTGGTCGATTCGCTTTTTCGTCCTGTGGTGTACATGGTCAATGAAAACAATAACGGCGATCGTAATCTCCTGCTCTATCAATTTGATTATCAGAATAAAAAGGCACTGATGCAGGTGCTGGATGCGGATGATACCACACGCGTAAAAAGACAAGCGACCATAATTCTTGAGCACACTTTGTATGATGGAATCTCTCTGACTCTTTTTGCCCGGGGAAATGCTCAGCCCGGAAGATCTTTTAAGTTATTTACTTTTATTAATGATGAGATCGGTCCTCTGGACATGCGTTTTGCACAGGAACTGGAAAAAATAAGTATTTCAAACATTAAAAAGGATTTTACCACCGTTAAGGTGCAGGGGAAATTTTACATCAAAGGTATTGCCGGGGTTACCGGCGATTATCAGGGATGGTTTACGGCTGACCATCGTCGCGTGCCTTTAAAAGCATTGATGAAGGTTTTTATTGGCAATGTGACGGTAGAATTGGAAAAGTGGAAAAACTGGCACTATGAATAAATCGACCATCAAAAAGGCTTACAAATAATTTAAGCCAGAAATAGGTGTTTATCTCATTGAATCGGATTTTGACGCTACCGTTTATTTAGAATACTTCCTTCAAAACTTATAATTCCGCTTAGCGGGATGCGAAAATTTTTGTGCTATGTGAGCAAATGAAATTGTTGAATTGTTGATTTGTTGAATGGTTGAATGAGCATCGAGCTGACATAGCGAATTCCCATTGTTCGTGAATGGTATTTTCAACATAAGTGAGAAAATTTCCCACACAAGCCTTCCCCCTCTCCCAGATTTTTATTCTGGGAGAGGGGGATTGAGGGGGTGAGGGCTAATTCGTGAAATGACTTCCGCTGTTGCAGGGGAAGAGTTAAGAGTATAAGAGTTAAAGGGTTCCTGGCCCTCGGTCTGTCATTTTTTTAAGAAGTATTTTGGTTGTGGCTTGGCTGCCATAGACTCTACGCTGGATTTGCCGGCCAGAATAAATCGGCACAAGGCCAAATTGCGCTTTGGAACGCATCGCATAAAAAATTTACAGGAAATCTGGAACACCCAGGGTGGCTCTGCTATCCGTTTTCGCATATTAGACCGGCTTGAGCATGATGATAAGACAACCGATGCACAAAAGGAATTGAAAGACCTTGCCGATTTGTGGCAAGAAAAATTTACCGGGCAGAGCTATCGCATCATTCGCTTTAAAAAATGTCAACCAATTTTTCCAGCGAAGGGTACTTAAACCTGCCTAAAGATTTTTTTCAGCAATCATCTGTTTAGTTTCGTTCCGATTGTTTTTAGGCGGTTTTCGATGCGCCGGGATGCGCGATTTGGGTAAAATCACTTCGTGCGGAGCGATCATGGCGCCGGGCCCGATTTCAACGTCGCCCATGATCGTCGATTTCATTCCGATGGTAACCCCGTCCCCGATTTTAACCTTTTCCAGAACCAGATAGCCTTTTTGTCCGTAATGGGCAATAATGGTGGCTGAACCGCCGATGGTCACATAATCGCCAATTTCAATCAAACCTGGATCCGAAATATTGGTCGTGTTGATGTGTACGCCTTTTCCTACTTTCATGCCCATCATCTTGTAAAAAAGAACATTTAATGGAGTGGGAGTGATAAATTCTAAAAAGGTGTAACGGACAATATAGGTCAGGGCATTATGAATGTACCAGGGAACACTATGGTAAGAGAAGTAGTTGCCGCGGAATGGTTTTATCCTGAAAGGAATTAAAAAATTAAAAAAAGGTACCACAAAAATCAGGCAAAAGCCATAGAGAAAATAGGCCATCACCCCAGCAGTACTGATCATAAAATAATGAAACACAGGCGCCCAGCCGGCTGTAACACTTTTAACCCAGAAGAAAAAATAGACCCCTGGCGTGGCCGAAATACCCATGGCAATAATGCCTACAAAATAAAGGGGCAGCAAAGCGGCTAAAAACATCCCTGTACGAAATTTTCTTAATAATCGTTCAAATACCCCAGCTAAACCGCTCAGATTGGATTTGGTGGTCAGAATGTTCTCTTTGTAAGCTCTTTTCTTTCCTTGCATTGGGCATATTCCTTGTTTTTATTTTTTTAACTTCTGTAAATTAAAATGATCCTGCCATTCATTTTTGTTGAATAGCACAAAAATTATTCTAATTTCAATTCCAGGTTAATAGATAAATCGACATTTGACTATTAAAATTAAGCTTTCTGGAATGAAAAAAATAATTCTGGTAATTTTTTGCGTTTGCTCAAAGTTTGGTCAACTTGAAAAATTATCTTATATTATTGACTAAGATTATTTTAAACATGATAAAATAGGTGAAGCATGTTGGAAACAAAAAACGAGCTAGAACAGCTCGAAAAAGAAAAACATCGACAGATTATTAAACTGGTTACCCACTCTTTTTACAAAGAACTGGTCAATTACGGCGTGGATCAGAGTGATATTATTAACGTTTCGACCCAACTGTTGGATCATGTATTACAGAAAAAACCGATTAATAACAATGGTACGTACAGTCAGGACCTGTTAATTTCTAAATTGAAGGATCGCTGGCATATCGAGCGAAAAATAATATTTGGTGATGTGCACATTGAACCGCTCATGGAAGAGGCCATTCCCAGCATTTGCGATTGGTTGAAACAACGCGAGATCAGTCAAACGTTTATTCGATTTTTCCCTCAAAACAGACAGAAACTGGAAGAGTATTTATTACGAGCAGCGCATCGACAGTATTTTGCTGTTAAATATTTAAAAGAACATCTGGTGGGCATCATTGGCGCCGAGAACATCGATGAAGCCAATAAAAAACTGGAGATGAAAAAATTCATCGGCGCTTCGGAATTCAGGAACAGGGGCATTGGAAAAATTTCGACCTTTCTGTTTTTGTACTACGTTTTTGAAATTTTAAATTTCCAGAAAATTTACATTCATTCATTGGACACCAATATTAAAAACATTAACCTTAACAGTAAGTTTGGCTTCGAGCTGGAAGGCATCTTGTATTCGGAAGTACAGATCGACGGCAAACCGTACGATGTGCTGCGCATGAGTTTATTGCGCGATAAATGGCAAAAACTGTTTGGAACGACCAGATAGCAGGGTTTCTTTACTACAAAGTAAGGAAAACACTGGTAGACTGAAGCCACCCCTGGTTGTCATTTCGACTGATGTGCGGAGCGGAAGCGACGTGCAAGAGCGGAGAAATCTTTCTTCGCACTTACAAAAAGCTCGAGTTACGTTGCGCTTACGAATGGGATGCCAGTGTAAAAGATTCCTACCCCCGATAAATCGGAATGCGAAATGACACACTACGAGAACCTTCTTCGTTTTAAGTGATCGTTAAGAAATAACACCCTGCTAAAAACCGTTACATCTATATGAAAATTTAAAGGGAAAATAATGCAGGCAATACAATATTTAGATCATCTTCATCCAGGTTACCTGGAAACGCTGTACGAACAGTTTAAAAAAGATCCCTCGTCGCTTGATGAAAGCTGGCGCCAGTTTTTCGAGGGCTTTGAAATCGGGCTGCAGTCCGGAGATGCGACTCCGGACGGTCATATGGCCAAGGAGTTTCGCGTTGTGGAATTAATTCACGCTTACCGCACCAGAGGGCATTTATTTACTAAAACAAATCCGGTCCGACAAAGACGAAAATATTCACCTACGCTGGATATTCAGAATTTTGGTTTAACGGAAAAAGACCTGTCCACGGTGTTTCAGGCTGGTGAATTAATCGGTATTGGTCCTGCGCCGCTGAAGGCTATCATCGAGCATCTAAATCACACCTACTGCCGTTCTGTTGGAGCCGAATTCATGTTCATTCGTGTGCCGGAGCGTGTAGCCTGGCTGCGTGAGCGAATGGAATCTTCAAAGAATGAACCGCAATTGTCCATTGAAGACAAAAAGCGCATTCTGCAAAAACTCAATGAGGCTTTGGTGTTTGAAACGTTTTTACATAAACGCTATCTGGGGCAAAAACGTTTTTCGCTACAGGGCAGCGAAACCTTAATTCCGGGTCTGGATTTTTTAATTGAACATGGCGCCCAACTTGGAATAGAAGAATTTGTTTTGGGGATGGCCCATCGCGGGCGATTAAATGTACTGGCCAATATCCTTGAAAAAACCTATGAAGAGATTTTTGCCGAATTCGAGGATTTCCCGTTAGAGGAAGGCTCCTTTTCCGGCGATGTAAAATACCACTTAGGGTACACCAGCGTTTTAAAAACCGCTAAGGGCAAAAAAGTCAAATTGAATCTGGCCCCCAATCCTTCCCACCTGGAAGCCGTGGACCCGGTTATTGAAGGCATGGTGCGGGCTAAAATGGATACGCAATATCAGGGCGATGTGAATAAAATTGTACCGATTCTGATCCACGGGGATGCGGCCATTGCCGGCCAGGGCGTGGTTTACGAGGTGATCCAGATGTCTTTGCTAAAGGGTTACACAACCGGTGGAACCATTCATCTGGTCATTAATAATCAATTGGGCTTTACCACCAATTATCTGGAAGGTCGGTCCAGCACCTATTGCACCGATGTGGCCAAAGTAACGCTTTCGCCCGTTTTTCACGTCAATGCAGACGATGCCGAAGCTGTAGTGCACGTGGTGCGGCTGGCCATGGAATATCGGCAAAAGTTCCACACCGATGTCTTCATAGATTTACTGGGCTACCGACGCTATGGCCATAACGAGGGAGATGAACCCCGATTCACACAGCCAAAACTCTATCAGGCCATTGCCAATCACCCCGATCCGCGAACCATTTATTATCATAAATTATTGAATCGCAGCGAGATAGAGCGGGGATTGGCGGAAAAAATGGAAAAGGAGTTTCAGGCTTTATTACAGGAAAAATTAAATTGGGTACGCACCACAAAACAACATATTTCCGGCGAGCAGGAACAGGAAACTTGCGACCAGAAAACAAAACCTGAAAACGCGTCGCTGTCCGTTCCGGAGACGGGCGTCCCTTTGGACGAACTCACCAGAATTGCCGGCGCCATTTTTCATATTCCTGAACAGTTAAATCCGCTGCCAAAGATCCTTAAAATTTACGAAGAACGCCAGAAACGCTTTGCAGAGGGCCGGAAAATCGATTGGGGCATGGCCGAATTACTGGCCTATGGTACGTTAGTGCAGGAAAACGTACCAGTTCGGTTAAGCGGACAGGATAGTGTGCGCGGTACCTTTGCCCATCGTCACGCAGCGATTTTTTCACAGGACGATGAAACGCCGTACATCCCATTGCAGCACGTGTCCCCAGAGCAGGCCCCCTTCTTCATCTACAATTCTCCTCTGTCTGAATACGCTGTAATGGGCTTCGAATTCGGTTACGCCTGCGCCATGCCCTATGCTTTAACCATCTGGGAAGCTCAATATGGTGACTTTGCCAATGGGGCGCAAATCGTTATTGATGAGTTTATTGCCAGCTCAGAAGAGAAGTGGAAACGATCGAATGGCCTGGTACTTTTTTTACCGCATGGCTACGAAGGCCACGGCCCGGACCACTCCTCAGCCCGAATGGAGCGTTTTCTATTGCTGTCCGCCAATAACAATTTGCGTATCGTGAATTGCACGACACCGGCCAATTTTTTCCACCTGTTACGCTCACAGGTCAAATTACCTTTCCGCTTACCGCTGATCGTTTTTACGCCTAAAAGTCTGTTGCGCCATCCTGAATGTGTAAGCTCAATCCAGGAATTGACTAAAGGCAAATTCCAGCCCGTCTTAGCGGATCCGCAAATACAGAGCAAAAAGGTTCAGCGTGTAGTGCTCTGTTCCGGTAAATTTTATTACGATCTTAAACAGCGCAGGGGCGAGGTGAACGACCAGACTACAGCCTTGATACGTCTAGAACAAATCTATCCTTTTCCCCAAAAGGAATTGGATCGGATATTAAAAACCTACCCGGAAGCGGCAGAAATCTGGTGGGCGCAGGAAGAACCGGCCAATGGCGGAGCCCTGTGGTTTATTGAAAAACAATTAAAAACATTAGATCTGAAAATTGTTAGCCGTCCGGCCAGCGCTGCGCCGGCTACAGGTTCATTTAAAAAACATATGGATGAACAAAACAGCTTGTTAGAAAAAGTTTTCCCAAAGAAAGAGTTGAAAAAGAAATGAAAATAGAGATTAAAGCACCGGAAGTCGGCGAATCCATTAGCGAAGTAACCATTGGTAAATGGCTGAAAAAAGAAGGCGATTTCGTCGAACAGGATGAAGTGATTTGTGAAATCGAATCGGAGAAGGCAACCCTGGAAGTAGTTTCTGAGGACAGCGGTCAAATACACTTTTTGGCCAAAGAGGGGGAGACCGTGGCCATCGGGAGCCCCATTGCTATCATTGAGACGGATGCAAGTCAACCTGCAAAAAAAGAAACCGCGCCACAGGAGGCGCCTGTCAGTCAGGAAGTAAAAAGCCCGGTTAAAACGGGCCAAAAACAACGACCTAAAATCAGTCCCGTTGCTCAGAAATTCATTCAGGAGCAAAAGATCGATGAATCCCTGCTCTCCAGGTTTTCTAATGATGAGCGCATTACCAAGGCCAGGCTGGAAAGCCTGTTAAAAGAGCAACCGGTCGAATCGTCTGAAATAACGGCTAAGCGTCCTTTGGACCAGGAACCGGTTTCGGAGCCGGCACGAAAAGAGCGCCGCGAACGCATGTCCACCCTGCGCAAAACCATTGCCCAACATCTCGTTCAGGCCCGGCAATCGACGGCCATGCTTACAACGTTTAATGAAGTGGACATGAGCGAAATTATTAACCTGCGTCAGACTTATAAAGAGACGTTTTTAAAGAAACAAGGTGTTAAGCTGGGTTTTATGTCCTTCTTTATTAAGGCGGCCGCGCAGGCTCTAATGGAGTTTCCGGCAGTGAATGCCAGAATTGATGGGGATGATATTGTTTACCATGACTATGTGGATATCGGCATTGCCGTTTCAACGGATCGCGGATTGGTCGTTCCGGTAATCCGAGATGTACAAACGTTAAATCTGGCTGAAATTGAAAAAGAAGTGGCTCATCTGGCCGAAGCGGCTCGCAACCGAAAATTGTCCATCGAACAATTAAAAGGCGGCACCTTTTCCATTACCAATGGCGGAGTGTTTGGCTCGCTTCTTTCAACGCCTCTGATTAATATTCCGCAAACGGCCATCTTAGGCATGCACAATATTCAGGAACGGCCGGTTGCCGTTGAGGGACAGGTGGTCATCCGGCCCATGATGTACCTGGCTCTGTCTTACGACCATCGTGTAATCGATGGAAAGGAATCGGTCCAATTTCTGGTGCGTATTAAAGAATTGATCGAGCAGCCCATGCGTTTGTTGCTTGAGGTGTAACAAGTCAGGGATCATTTTTTAATTTCAATTGAGCGAAGCTAAAAAAAACGGCTCTGTTGCAGCCATTAACCAACAAGGGAGAACAGAGTGAAGGCCAGTGCAACCTGTCATTTCGAATGCCCGCATCAAACGTAACTCGAGCTTTAGCTCGAGCCCTACACTGCCAGGTTGAATTTCCCCCTATCCCAATTTTTGTTAGGTGGTGAGGGCTTGTGAGAGGAATCCCATACATGATTGAAGAGATTCCGGTTCTCGCTTATGCTCGGCCGGAATGACACATTCAGGAAAGATACCTGGCCCTGCTCTGCCCATCGCTTCCGCTCCGCGCATCGGTCGAAATGACAATTTGGGAGGGCAGGCCATTCAACCCTTGAATAAATTTAGGCACCTTAAGACATCAGATTTTTGAAGAAAGTGTTTTAACAATTTACATACTGGTATTTTCGAACTCTTCATGTCGGTTGCCGAAGATCTCCATGCCGGCTGTAAATAAGCCGCCAAACAAAAATCCTTCGATGGAGCTTAGAACCAGTCGCGATAAGATTCCAAAGTGAACCTCTCCTAATAAAGAGGCAAACGGTTCCAGATTGATCTGCGACCTGGAAAACGAACGGGAGATGGCAGCAATACTGCCACTGAAAAGATTGCCTTCGAACAGGGAGAGCGTAATAGCGCCGATGGTCGAAAAAAGAGCAGCGGTAAAAATTTTAGCCAGGCGGTGTTGCGGATAGAATATTTCAGAGATAGTCAGCCCAAGCGAAAGGCAAAAGCCGAGAATGGTACCTTCCAGCGCCCCGGTAATGTTAATCAACTCCTGCCCGAAAAGAGTACGCAGGATGTCCACGCCAATCAAATTAATAATACTGCCGATCACCAGGCCGCCCAATGTACCACCGACTACCATCCACCACAAACTGTGGCGATAGGTCACGTAACGCATGGTAGCAATGCCGCTACTGATGCCCAATCCGGCGAAGAAGGCAGCCATTCCGCCCAGGGAAATCAGGACCAGTAAATAGGTTATGGTCTCGAACGAGTGGTGATGTTTTAATAAGGCCAGCAATACGGTAAGCATGGAGCCCACAACCAGGCCGGAAACCGTGGCACCAAAGGTGGCGCCGGAAATCTTTTTGGAAATTTGTTTACGGTTTCGGTAGAGACGGACCCAGATCAGCCCGGTAGTGACCAGGAAGGCAATGATCAGGGGTAACTTGCGCAGGTACACCAGGTGAATGTCAAAATCGCGGGCAAAAGCCAGGCTAACGGCTCGACGAATGAGTCCCGCCTTTTTCTGGTTTTTCCCCTTGCTTAATTTTACTTGTCCTTCCAGACCGTAATTTTTCAGATAAATAACGCTGGCGGTTTTGCGCACATTTAAATCTTCATCCCAGAGTGCATGGTGGTACAAGGCCTGACCAACTTCTGGGTGCATGATGTTAATGGCCGATTCGGCGGCCGCCATGCGTACAGCCGGGTCCGCGCTCTGGAACGATTCAATAAGGATTTGAGGCAGAAGCGGAACGCGTTTTTTAAGCCATTCAGAAAGCACGTAACCCCGGTACAATTGACTGCGGGCCAGAAAGTTGGCCTCTTCCGGTGTGAGTTTAAGATGGTGCTCAAATGGAAGAACGATTTGCAAGGCGTCCTGGTCGAGCAACAAAGCATGTTGATTGTACGCTTCCAATCCGCGTTCCAGAATGGCACTGGCCTGGCGTAAACCTTTTTCTTCTTCTGAAATCCATTCTCTGATCTGAGGAATTAAAAAATCATGACTTAGTTCAATCCAGCTTTTTCCTTCCTGACGCCCAATGCGAATTAGCCGCGTATCGGATAGCTCATAAATGAGGTCTGAGATTAATTTGGCCGAAATGCCACTGTTCACAAAACGGCTGACCAGGGTTTCAAACGGCACCACCAGGCGTTGACCTGTTAGTGTAATCAGTGATTTTAAAATTTCTCGAACCAGATCGAGCCTCTCTCCGCTAAAACGTTGCAGGACGCGCGTCATGTAACTTTCCAGAATTTGTGAAGCTCCGCCCAGCGCTCTGTATTCCTGACAGGTAATGCCAATCTGCTTGTCGCGAGCATCAAACAGCGCATCACATACAATCTGTAATTGCGGCGGATCGATGGACTCGTTGCTTTGCCCCAAATCATCTAAGAGGCAGGCCGCCACGTCTTTTTCAATAGGGCATTGCACCACCTTTGCCGGTTCAATAATGGCACGCACAGCCTGCTCCCGTTCTAATTTTAATAAGCGGTACTCATGGTGAAAAATACCGGGTAAAATATATTTGAAAAGATTCATCTCGGCCAATAGATCTTCTCGAAGCACAAAGACCGTGCGCAGAGGCAAATCTTCCATGCTAAGCAGATACTCAAAGGCTTTGAGCAATTGTTGACGTTCAGTTTCAGGGAGAAGCAAGAAAAAATCTTCAAACTGATCGAAAAAAATGACATGGTACGATTTTGGGGAGAGCGCCTTGATTTTTTGTAATAAGGGAAGCCACTGAATCTGTTTAAGAGAACCGTTATGCTCTCCGGCGATGGTGTTTAAAACATAGAGTAATTGCTCAGCTGGGTCGTGAAAGCTGCGAATCACATAAGCCGAATGCCCACGCGATTTAAAGGCAGGCACCAATCCGGCACGCACCAGTGAACTTTTACCAACACCCGATTTGCCGTAAAGGATAAAAGAGCGATGAGCTAGAATCTTCGAAAAGAGGAGTTCGATCTCTTTTTCCCGACCAAAAAACAGATTCTGGTCTTCTTCACTAAAGTAATCAAGAAATTTGTAAGGCCTTTTAATATGTTCTGGTAAATCGCTTTTTTGAAACCGTTCACTCAAAATGGGTTCAACCGGAGCAATAAACATGTAGCCATGTTTTGAAATGGTTTTAATAAACCTTGGCTGGCGGGCATCATCGCCCAGACTTTTACGAATATCTTTAATACACTGGCTTAAAGCCGATTCGGTGACAATGGTGTCTTTCCATACCGTATTAAAGATCTGCTCTTTGCTGGTAAGTTGCTGACTGTTTTCGATCAACAGAACCAGTACATCAAAATATTTTGAGGTGAGTGGAATTTGCTGCTCATGTTTTTTTAATAGTCTGTTTTTTAAATCGATTTCAAACTCACCAAAACGAAAGCCGACAATTGTATTATTCATATCAGATTTTAACTTTTTCTCACAAATATCTCATGATTATTTGCCATACATTGAGTAATTACTATCATTCATAAGCTGCATCATAGAAGGTAAAATTAAAACATTCATTGGCTTTAAGCAAAATAATTACAGAGGATAAGATGAACGGACATCTAAAATTAACAACGGTTAGCCCCAAAACCCAGCGCAACCCATTGCACGTGGCTATTATTATGGATGGCAATGGCCGCTGGGCTCAACAACGGGGTAAAGCTCGCTTTTGGGGACACCGTGAAGGGGCTGAAACGGCTAAACGAATTATTGAAGCCGCACCCCAATATGGCATTTCTACCCTCACGCTCTACGCTTTTTCTTCCGATAACTGGAAACGTCCGCCACAGGAAGTCAATATGTTGATGCAGCTTCTGCAAAACAAATTGCGTAGCGAAGTTAAAACCAGCATCAAAAATGGCGTGAAACTTTCATTCATTGGCCGCCGCGACCGCTTAAGCCCCCAGCTGGTGGCCCAGATGGAAGATGCCGAACAAAAAACCGCTTCGGGCCGCAACCTGCATTTACGTCTGGCTATTGATTATTCGGCGCGCGAGGTTTTAATGCGCGCTGCTCAAATGGCAGCCGATGAATTCGATTTAACCAAAGAACGCTTTGCCGAATATTTAGCACGCGCCATGCATTCCAATGATGCAGCGCCGGATGTCGATCTTTTAATCCGCACCGGAGGAGAACAACGCCTGAGCGATTTTTTGTTGTGGGAATGTGCTTACGCCGAATTTTATTTTACTTCAACCATGTGGCCCGATTTCACAGAAGAAGAATTAGCTCGCGCTGTAGCCGATTTTCATTCTCGAGAGCGAAGATTTGGTACCGTTCCACAGGTAGCGCAAACCGTAATGGCCTGATATGATCCGATCTTGCCAGGCGTCTTAAAATCGATCATCCCCTTCCTGAAATCTTTTAATGCTCCTATCTTTAATCCAGGGAACATGTTGGACAGTTAAAAATTTTTATGATTTGCCCTCATTGATCTAAATTCCCGATTTAAGTAAAAAATTCTTTGCAACGATGCTGTTTGCCCTTTGCCTGTACAGCAGACGAAAGGTAGAATGGTGATTCGAATCAAAAAAAGAATTCGTGCCTTTGTGGCTTTTTTAATGGTTGTGGCTTAGAATACTTCCTTCAAAACTTATAATCCCGCTTAGCGGGATGCTAAAATTTTTAAGATGAAGATCCTAACCCCCCGGCCCCCTTCCCTTTTTTTAAAGGGAAGGGGGGCGGTGGGATGGGTTTTAAAACAAAAGCTCGCCTTTTTGGACAGACTAAAGATCGATGGGATGATGACTAATTTGTGAAAAGACTTCCGCTGTTGGAGGAGAAGAATTAAGAGTGTAAGAGTGTAAGAGTATAAGAGTGTAATGGTTAAAGAGTGTCTGTCATCGCTCTTACAAAGCCTCGAGCCAAAAATCAAGTTACGTTGCGCCTGCGAATGGTAAGGGATTCTCAGAATGACATGCCGGCACGGTTCCTCACCGCCTGGGCATAAGTTGCCCCCTCGCAAATTAATTCATAATTCGTAATTTTTAATTTAAAAATGCTTCTCTGTGCGCTCTGTGGTTGATTAAATCCTTGTGAAAATGTCTTTGGGTTGCGGCCGTGCTGCCTTAGAATTCATAGCCCAGCAAAATAAATAAATTGTTAGAAGAAATGGAAAGCTTTTTTGCGCCATTGCCGCCCAGCCAATCGCCTGAACGCTCGTAAGAGGGGGTGGCCATGCAGTAACGAACCGCCAGATTAATGCGGAAGACGGAAAGACCGGCGCCCAGAGCAAAGCCGATTGTATTGGCCGTAGAATAAGTGTAGGTCGTTTTTTTGTCTCCATCATCGGTGTAAATATCCGGATAATTGGAATGAAATAAACCCAGTTGTCCAAGACCATAGACCACCACATTTTCGGAAATGGCTTTGCGTAATCCCAGACCGCTCAAAGCCCAAACCGTAAAATGATCGTCAGAAACTACCCCCATACCGCTTAACTGATTTTGCATGGCGTTGGAATTAGCGCTATTGCTGGATAAGATTAAACTCGACTGCCAGCTCAGTTTATTGAAGGGAAGACGTACATCAAACATGGCGCCAATGCCGTTCAAAGCATAACCGGACTTTTCACCATGACTGGCAGCGTAATTGCCTTGCGGCATTGATGAGCCCAGATAAATGCCAAAATGAAAACTGGAATCGGCTTTTTGAGCAAAACTCTGGCTAAAAACAAGTAGCAGAATCAAGGAAATGGTAACCATAACGCGACGAATTTTCATACAACACCTCATCTTTCTTTTGTAAATAAATTTACACGAAAATTAATATGTTTCAAGAAAGTTTTACTGACGAAAAGCAAAGAAAGATTCTTGAAAGCACACCGATCAGAATTTCCCGATACGCTGCAATTGAAAAATGGTAAGGCTTCCAGGATAGGCAATTTTTTAAACACAGAATTACAGATGAAATGGTTTCTTGCTTACGTGGCCTCAAAATTTTAATCCCAGAATGTTTCCTCCCTTAATGGCTCCGACTTGAGAAAATAAAAAAAGTTAAAAAAGACTTGCCTAAAAAAAAATCATTGATTAAATTATACTGTTGTGGTAATATATTTTGGAGAAAGGCGCTGTTTTTTAAATGAAGATTAGCACTCTGATAAAACGGGAATACGATTACGCAGTTCGCATTTGTGCCTACCTTGCAGGTCAGGAACGCGGTAAACCCATATCTGCTAATAAAATTTCCCAGGCTTTAAGCATTTCCAGACCATTTGCCAGCAAAATAATTTTTAAACTTCGTCAGGCCAACATCATAGGTTCTACCCAGGGACGCAATGGGGGAATTTTCCTGAAGCCTTCTCCGGATGTCCTTTCCGTTTATGATATTTTAGTGGCCATGGATTTTGATTCGGTCGTCAATGAATGTTTACGCAATCCGGTGATTTGTCCCATCATTGGCATTTGTAAAATTCATCATTTTTTTGGCGAACTCCAGGAGATGCTGGAGCAACGCATGAAAGAGAAAATGATTAGTGATTTGGTGATATATGATCATGAATTGGAGACGCTTTTGTCCCTTTAATTATTAACGAGGAGGTTGCTATGAGTGCTTTAGCATTAGCACGATGGCAGTTTGCCATCACCACAGTTTACCATTTTTTCTTTGTGCCTCTTACGCTTGGCCTTTCTATTTTTGTGGCCATTTTAGAAACGGCTTATGTGCGCACCGGTAAAGAGGTGTACAAGCGGATGACCAAGTTTTGGGGTACGCTGTTTGTTATTAATTTTGCCATGGGGGTCGTGACTGGAATTGTACAGGAATTTCAGTTTGGTCTGAACTGGTCAGAGTATTCGCGTTTTGTGGGTGATATTTTCGGAGCTCCGCTGGCCATTGAAGCCTTGCTGGCTTTCTTTTTGGAATCGACTTTTTTAGGCATCTGGATTTTTGGCTGGGATCGTCTCTCCAAAAAGTTGCACGCCACAGCCATCTGGTTGGTGGCCATTGGCTCCAATCTTTCGGCCCTGTGGATTTTAATTGCCAACTCCTTCATGCAACAGCCCCAGGGCTACAAATTAATCACCGATGAAGCCGGAAATGTGATTCGGGCCCAGATGACCAATTTTGCTGAGCTGGTCTTTAATCCCAATGTTTGGGTTCAGTTTCCGCATGTGCTGACCGGTGGGATTGCTACGGCTGCCTTTTTTGTGATCGGCATCAGTGTGTTTCATCTGTTTAAAAAGAGTGAAGATCAGGAAGCCTACCAGCTTTCGCTTAAATTTGGAACGATTTATGGATTCATTGGGGTGGTGCTGGTGATCTTATTGGGGCACACGCAAATGCAGCACACGATGAAGATTCAACCCATGAAGGTAGCGGCTACCGAAGCCTTATGGGAAACGGAAAATCCGGCCAGTCTGTCAATTCTGACCATTGGAGACCTTTCCGGAAAAAGAGAGGTGTTTTCCATTCGTATTCCTCATTTACTGAGTATTCTGGCCTACAACTCTCTGGAGGGCGAGGTCAAGGGGGTCAATGAATTACAAAAGATGTATGAGCAAAAGTACGGCCCTGGCGATTACATTCCTCCCATGGTTATTAATTACTGGAGTTTCCGGGCCATGGTAGGTGCTGGAATTCTGATGTTAATTCTTTCAATTTACCTGCTTGTCTATGTGCTGAAAGACAACTACGAATTCAAACCCTGGGTAAAGAGAGTAATGCTCTGGGCGATTGCCCTGCCGTTTATCGCCAATTCAGCCGGATGGATTTTGACGGAAGTCGGTCGGCAGCCCTGGATTGTTTTTGGCATACTCAAGACACAGGACGCTGTTACGCCTTCCATGGTTGTGAGTGTCGGCGAGGTGGCCTTTTCATTAATTGTGCTCACCTTAGTTTATGGTGTTTTAATGGTTGTTGATGTTTATTTGTTGAAAAAATACGCGATGGCTGGTACCAAAACAGCCGAAGCGCTTCATTAATTTGAGAGGAGGTAAGTGATGGAATTTTTAAATACATTATGGTTCATTTTGATTGCCGTCCTCTTTATCGGTTATTTCTTTTTAGAAGGTTTTGATTATGGAGTGGGCATGCTGGTGCCTTTTTTAGGCAAAAGCGATGAAGAACGCAGAGTGCTTATCAACTCCGTTGGAACCTTTTGGGATGGTAACGAAGTTTGGCTGTTAACGGCCGGCGGCGCCATGTTTGCCGCTTTCCCCAACTGGTATGCTACTTTGTTCAGCGGATTTTATCTGGCATTGATTTTAATGCTGGTGGGCTTGATCGTACGCGGTGTGGCTTTTGAATTTCGTAGCAAAGATGACAATCCCGGATGGCGAAATTTCTGGGATTGGGCTCTGGCTGTGGGTAGCTTTATACCTGCGCTTTTATGGGGTGTGGCTATGACCAATATCTGGGTTGGTGTACCCATCGATCAAAACATGAACTATGTAGGCGGTTTTTTTAACTTGCTCAATCCCTTTGCCCTGTTGGGTGGTCTTGGAACATTAACCATCTTTTTACTGCATGGGGCGCTGTTTATCTCGTTGAAGACAGAGGGCGAAATAGAAGAGAAAGCCAGAGCGCTGGCTGCTAAGCTCTGGATTCCGACTGTGATTGTGTTCGTCCTGTTTATTATTGTGGGCTATATTAAGACGGACCTGTTCCTCAAATTGGGCGTTAGCCCGGGTATTGTGCCCATTTTTGCTGTTCTGGCTTTGATTTTTACCTATGTTTTTATTAAAAATGGCAAAATGGGCTGGGCGTTTGTGATGAATGCGCTGACCATTGTTTTTACAACAGTGACCATTTTCATGTCCTTGTTTCCCAATGTCATGCCTTCTTCCCTTAATCCGGACTGGAACTTAACCATTTACAATGCTTCTTCTTCGCCTTACACGTTAAAGATCATGAGTATTGTGGCTTTGATTTTTGTGCCCATCGTTCTGGCCTATCAGGCCTGGACCTATTACATTTTTAAACAGCGCGTTTCGACAAAATCAAAACTCACTTACTAATTTTAGCGGGGCTGTGGAGGCGCTCCACAGCCCTTTATTACTACTTTTAATAAAGTAACACTTACAAAAATTTTGCATGAATTTAGATGCCCGGCTTATCGCCCAGATAAAAAATTTGAAATGGCCCTTCATCGGCTCTGCCTTTTTTTCTTTAATAGTAGGCCTGGCCATTGTGATGCAGGCCCACTATTTGAGTGTCATTATTGACGCCAGTTTTTTGCAGAAACAGTCGCTTAGCGCACTTACTTTTCTCCTTTTCCTGTTTGTTCTGATCACTCTATTGCGCTTTTTATCGCAGTGGCTAAGCGATATTTTTGCCACACATCTTAGTTCAAAAATCCGGTTTGAATTAAGAGACCGACTGGTTGCCCATTTGCAGAAGGTAAGTCCCGTAGATCTGGGACACGAAAAACGCGGTGAACTGACCAACACCTTACAACATGGCGTTGAAGCGCTGGACGCCTATTTTCGTTCCTACCTTCCGCAATTATTTAAGGCAGCTGCCATTCCCATTCTTATTTTAATTGTCGTTTTCCCGATTGACTTTCTTTCCGGAATTGTCTTTTTGTTCACCGCACCCATTATCCCAATTTTTATGATTTTGATCGGAAATCTGGCCAAAAAGGCTACCCAGCGTCAGTGGAAAACGCTTTCCTATTTAAGCGCTTTTCTTTTGGACATGATTGAAGGATTAACTACCTTAAAGATTTTAAATCGGAGCGCGCCGCAGGTGGTGCGAATCAAAATTCTGAGCGAACAATTTCGCCACACCACTTTAAGTGTTTTACGCATTGCCTTTTTATCGGCCTTGGTCCTGGAAATGGCTGCCACCATCAGTACGGCGGTCATTGCGGTAGAGATTGGTTTGCGCCTGCTTTACGCAAAACTTCCATTTGTGCAGGCTCTGTTTGTATTGATTTTAGCGCCGGAATTTTATTTGCCCATGCGCCAGTTGGGCGCCAGTTTCCACGCCGGTATGGAAGGCTTTGAAGCCGCGCAGCGAATTTTCGAAATTTTTAATTTACCCTTGCACGAAAAAACTTCGCCGCTCCCTGCTCCTGAATTCTCTTCGTTTTCTACCATTGAATTCAAACAGGTGACCGTCAGATATCGTGCAAAGGAAAAACCTGCTTTACACAAGTTCTCTTTACAATTTCAGCGCGGTAAAAAATATGTGATCATTGGGCCTAGTGGCGCCGGTAAATCAACCCTGTTTAATTTGTTGCTACGGTTTATTGCCCCCACTGAGGGCAAAATTCTTATTGACCGTCACGATTTGCGCCAATGGCCGGACGAAGCCTGGTTCCGATTAATCAGCTGGGTACCGCAAAAGGCCTACCTGTTTCACGATAGTATTGAGGCCAACTTGAGGCTGGTTAAACCCCAGGCCACCCAACAGGAAATTGAGCTGGCCTGCCAAAAAGCCCGTTTGGATCGCTTCATCAAACAATTACCGCAGGCTTATCAAACGGTGGTTGGAGAGAGGGGGGCGCGGTTAAGCGGTGGACAGGCGCAGCGCCTGGCTCTGGCCCGCGCCTTTTTGAAAAACGCTCCTCTCATCTTATTTGATGAACCAACAGCCAATCTCGACCCTGAACTGGATCAGGAGATTATGGAAATCATGAACCAATTTCCCGAAGATCGTACGCAAATTATTATTGCTCATCGTCTGAATACCCTGAAAACAGCCGATTACATTGTGGCCCTGGATGGGGGCCAACTGGTGGATTTTGGTACGTTTGAAGAAGTAAAACAACCCAACAGATATCTGGGGCAGTTGATGAACCGTTTGCAGGAGATGGTGTAATGCGTCCTGTGTTACGGCTGATTAAACTGATTGTGCCTTACCGTAGATGGATTGGACTGGCGGTGGTCCTGGGCACTTTGACCATCGGTAGCGGCATTGGTTTGATGATGACTTCCGCTTTTATCATTTCCATGGCGGCTCTCCATCCTTCCATTGCCGAATTGCAGGTGGCGATTGTGGGAGTGCGCTTCTTTGGCATTAGCCGGGGGCTCTTCCGTTATTTAGAAAGGCTGATCAGTCACGACACTACATTTCGCCTGCTTTCGCATTTTCGCGTGCGTTTTTACCAGGCTCTGGAACCTCTGGTGCCAGCGCGTCTAAGTCATTTGAAAAGTGGCGATTTACTACAGCGCATTGTGGCCGATATCCAGAGTTTAGAAAACTTCTTTGTGCGCGTGATTGCCCCCCCTGCGGTGTCGGTGCTGACCGTTGTCGTTATGTCCCTGATACTGTGGCGATTCTCCTGGCGTTACGTGCTCATCTTTGTTGTGTTTTATGGTTTAGCGGCCACCATTATTCCATATCTAAGCATTCAATTGAGTCGCGGGTTAGGGAAAAAAATAACGCAGATCAAGAGTGAACTGAATATTGCCCTGCTCGATCAGCTCAATGGCCTACCCGAACTTCTGGTCAATCAAAGAACCGCAGATCAACAGCAAAAAATTCATGCCCTGAATGCTGAGGTGACGCAGTTACAACAACGCATGCTAATTATTGATGCCCTGCATCAGGGATTTGTTACTTTGCTCATGTTTGGCGCTGTGCTGGTTACGTTAATCATTGGAATTGAGGACATCCAGGCACAACAACTGGAGGGAGTCTATCTGGCCCTGCTGGTTTTGGGAATGCTCACTGCTTTTGAAGGCGTGTTGCCCCTGCCTCAGATGGCCCAGTATCTGGAAGAAAATAATGAAGCTGCCAAAAGATTGTTTGAAATCATCGACCAACCGCCGTTATTTACAGAACCGCAAAATCCGCTTCCTTTTCCGGTAGATCAAAAACTCGATTTAGGCATTAAGCATTTATATTTTGCCTATCCGCAAAACGAAACGCCCATCCTTAAAAATCTGTCTCTCGAAATCCCCCATAGTTCCCATGTCGCTGTAGTCGGGCCCAGCGGTTCAGGCAAATCCACCCTGGCCCGTTTATTGATCCGTCTGTATGACTATCAGAAAGGTCACATCTTACTCAATAGCCAGGAATTGAAGGCCTTTAAACAAACAGATATTCGGGAACACATCGCCTATGCTTCGCAGGATTTCCATCTCTTTACAGGCACCATAGCAGAAAATTTACAGCTAATAAATCCACAGGCTTCTGCTGAGGAGATGATGGAAATATTGAAAGTGGTCCAGTTAGACGATCTGGCGGAGAGTCCGCAGAAAAGCCTTAACTACTGGATCGGCGAGCACGGGCGTTTGCTCAGCGGCGGACAGGCGCAACGACTGGCTCTGGCCCAGGTGTTGTTTAAAAAGCCAGCCATTTTAATCCTGGATGAGGTAACCTCTCATCTTGATGTGGAGACAGAAGGACGTATTTTGCGCAATATTTTCGATTATTTCAGGGAGCGAACCATTATCAATATTACCCATCGCCTTAGCAATATGGAAGAATACGATACAATATTTGTTCTTCAGGAAGGTCAATTGGTTGGGGCAGACGGGCACCGGGCATTGCTGGAGGGCCATAGTCTGTACCGGCACATGTACTCGGTATTTCAAGAAAGTTTAATGTTTGTCTGATCCTTTTTCGGAGTCGATGCTTTTTCCCTGGACCAGAGAGGTAACCTGAAGCTGAAAACGGTTCCTTCTGTGTTGTTGCTTTGCACAGTTATCGTCTGTCCGTGGGCCTCGATAATTTTTTTAACAATGGCCAACCCCAGGCCGCTGCCGCCGAGCGTTCGATTCCGGCTTTTGTCCACGCGGTAAAACCGTTCAAAAATGTGAGGCAAATCCTCTTCCGGTATGCCCGGTCCGTTATCACGAATGTTAATTTGCGCCTGCTTTTCTTTTTTTACCAGTTCCAGAATCACCGTGGCTCCGCGTCCGCTAAATTTTAACGCATTCTGAAGTAGGTTAGAAATTGCGCGTTCAATCATGCCAATGTCGCCCCGAACAAGAGGAAAGTTTCTGGGAAAGCGCGATATTAGGTTGACGCCCCAGGCCTCAGCTTGTGGCTGAAACTTGAGTACAATATCCTGAGCCAGCTCGGCAATGGAAAAAGGCTCGATGTTCGGTTCAATTTGCCGGGCGTCAAATTTGGCCAGTTCGAACAGTTCATTGACCAGGTCATTTAAATGTACAACGTTTTTATGGATGATCTTAAGGAATTTTTTACGTTCTTTTTCGGACAGGGCTTTTTCCTTCATTAGAATGGTTTCCACATAGCCGCGGGCCGATGCCAGGGGACTGCGCAAGTCATGCGAAATGTTGGCGATCAGTTCTCTGCGCAGGCGATCATTCTGCTCCAGAGTACGTAGGTGTTTTTCAAATTCGCTGGCCATGTTATTAAATGCCAGGCCCAAATCACCAATTTCATCCTGGGTGGTGATGGGAATACGCGCATCATATTTACCATTCTTGAAATAATTAACCACATTGCGCATAATCTGTAAACGCCTGTTCAGGAAAAAGAAAACCATAAAACCGGCCAGTAAGCTCATCATTACGGTAAGCATGGCCGCTACTGACGTGTTTTGTATAACCCCGCTTTCACGAATGGTTTGCCAGGATATGGTGTTTAACGGCACATTAAATGTGACCAGCAAATAACCCATGCGCTTAGGCAATGAAATGGGACTGGCCGAAAAGATAACGCGGTTATCACGTTTAAGCGGATCCTGCACAAAAATGGCCTTCATACGGTTGGTGGAATCCAGGCTTAAAAACTCAAGAATGGGGCGCGTATCGATCTTTTTGCGAGCTAATTCCGATTCTTCTGTTAAGGGAAAAAGAATGTCGCCAGCGTAACTCAATAAAAAGATGTGCGCATCCGGATTAAGCAACCGCAGTTTGTTAATTTCTGTTCTTACAGAATCCAGGGGCTGGCCTGCGTTAAGTTTTTGTTCAATGATTCTGGCTATATTAGGCGCTGTACAGGCGTGCATCTTTTGATCTTTCTCAAAATAGTAATCAAATGTGCAGGATAACGAAAGGTACATTTGAATGGCCGAAAGAACCATGATCTCGATTAAGAAGATGAGGGCAATTTTGCCAAACAAACTTTTAAAAACTTTTTTCATGGATTACAAACCATCCTCATCGACAAATTTGTAGCCAACCCCCCATACAGTTTTGATGTAGTAAGGATTGGACGGGTCTTCTTCTATTTTAGCGCGCAAACGATTGATGTGTGAGTTCACGGTATGTTCGTAACCTGAGAATTGATACCCCCAAACCAGATTCAACAACTCTTCACGTGTGAAGGCCTTGCCCGGATTGGAAATAAAAAGTTTCAATAAATCAAATTCTTTAGATGTGAGTTCGATTAGTTTATTATTGAGTTGCACACGATGTTTGGCTACATTCACAATCAAACCATGAAATTCGTAAATTTCATCATTATTGGACTGTTGCCCTTCTTCGAACGCCTTCACTCGTCTTAAGATCGATTTAACGCGCGCCAATAATTCCCGCACCGAAAACGGTTTGGTGATGTAGTCATCGGCGCCTAATTCCAGGCCCAATACTTTGTCAAATTCATCGCTTTTGGCGGTTAACATCAAGATGGGTAATTTTTTCTTTTTTTCACGCAGAGTTTTGCAAATTTCAAAACCATCCAATCCAGGCAACATGACATCCAATAAAACCATTTCGTATTCGTTTTTTAAGGCAAGAGCCAGGCCCTCGTTGCCTTCATTGGCCACATCTAAATGGATGCCCAGATCCTTCAAATGCAATTCAAGAAGCGAACAGAGTTCGTCATCATCTTCAATTAACAAAACGTTTTTGCCCATGATTGATTCTTCCATATTTTAAAATACGGTGTAATTGTCACAAAACCATTGCAAAAGGTTAATTTTTTCATGCGATTTTTTCGGCCCAAAAACAAATTTGAGATTACCCCCTGATTTTTTTGTCGTTGAATGGAACTGCAAAATAAAAAGAGAAAAACATACGCTTTTTGCAACGCTACCCCGACCTGAAAATAGTGATTTATGAATTATGATTCGTTCTCTAAGAAACGAATCATCTTTTTAAAATAACAAAATTTACAGTGGAATAATTCCACGAAGTCAAACAACGAGAGATCGGCTTAAAAGATTCTGGTGAGATAATACAAAGCGGAAAAGATAATAGCCACACTTGAGGTGACTGAAAAGGCTTCTTTGACGGTGTACCAATTAGAATGATTAACAAAAATGACATCGCCGGGTTGCAACCGGATTTGTTCCTCATTTAGTTTAATTAAATTTTCCAGATTTACTTTGAGTTCTTTTTTCTTTAGACGCCCTTTTTCATCTTTTGATGTTCTGATGATTTGAATATTGTCCAGGTCTGCGTAGGTATTGGGGCCACCGGCCAGGGAGAGCAGCTGAATTAAGTTGGTAGAGCTCGAAACTTCGTAGAGTCCGGGTTTTTGGACAAAGCCCCAGAGACTAACGGTAATGGTAATGTCGCCTGGTTTGGCGTAATAATAGTTGACCGACTTACCAGTTACATTCCGGTTGGCCATATCCAGTTGTTCGATTTGAGCCCAGAGAGGCGTGCTCATCATAAAGAACATTAAAACGATGATCAATCTCTTTTCCATGCGCATTATTCCTGTGTTTCCTCGCTCACTTCACTTTTATTTTTCTTGGATTTTTTACCTTTGGAATGTCCGTAGGTGTAATAACCGTAGTAACCATAATAACGGCTTTTATATTGCCCATAGTAACTGCCATAAGCGCGTTTGATGTCAAAGTTATTCATGGCCACACCTAAAACATGGGCATTCACCCTTTCCAGCTGTTCCAGAGAGTGTTCCAGCTCATCGTAAATGGTGGTACCGGCCAGAATAATCAGCAGAGTGCCCTCTACCTGGGTGGCCAGAATGGAAGCGTCGGTTACAGCCAGTACAGGCGCCGTGTCGAAAATAACTACGTCGTACATGCCTTTTAATCTTTCGATCAGTTCATGGGTCTGTGGGGCAGCCAGCACTTCGGAAGGATTGGGAGGCACCAGACCGCAGGTTAATATGGACAGATGAGGAATCACGTCTTTGTGAATGACTTCGTGCAGCTCATTCTGGCCGAATAAATGGTTGATAATACCCGGTTCTTTTGGCAAATTAAACAGGCGATGTACAGAGGGCCGTCTCAGGTCAGTATCTACCAGTAGAGTGTTCATTCCGGCCTGGGCAAAGGTAATGGCCAGATTAGAGGCGGTTGTGGTTTTTCCCTCTTTTGGGTTAGGGCTGGTGACCAGAAAACTTTTTATTGGTTTATCCAGACGCGAATACTGCAAATTGGTACGTAAGCGTCGGTAGCCTTCGGCCACGGAAGACCGGGGACTCAAATAGGCCACAAGGTGGCTGTCCAGCTGGGAGTTGGCCTTGTCTTCAGAGAATTCGGAAAGCATCTGAGAATCCATGCTGGGAATAACGGATAGGGGTTTCCAGCCACGTTTTTTGAGGTCTTCCGGAGTGCGAATACTGACATCCAGATATTCGAGCAAAAATACCAGACCAATGCCCAGACCAAGGCCTAACAGAGCGCCGAGCATGAGGTTCATGCGCACCTTGGGCGAAATGGGAATGGTGGGCACAATGGCTTCGTCAATGATCTCAATATATCCAAATTGTGACTGTTCGGCGATGGTGGCTTCCTGGTATTTTTCTTCTACTAACAGGTACAGTTTTTCCGCGCTGAGCCGGGCCCTTTGTAAACGGGCAAATTCAATGCTTTTTTTAGGAATGCGTTCGAATTGCTTCTGGTAATCGAGCAGGACTTCACCTAATGCTTTCTTTTTAGCTTCCAGGGCCTGAGTTTGAATTTGGGTATCGAAGATTTTTTGCTTTACTTCCACCAGGTATTTAGCTGGATCGGTTAACTGACCGGGCAGAACGGATTTCAAATAATCGTTGGTTCGTTTTTGCAGCTTTTTGCGCAAATTATCAATCTGAGCATCGATTTTTAAAAGTTTTTCTTTATAGATGGGATCTTCGGTGGCATGCGGATTCTGCGAGATGGTAATGTCCTTTTCGACTTCCAGTCGGGCGATCTCTTCCTGTAGTAAGCGGATGTAAGGATCGCTGGCGTCGCTCATGATTTTGGCCACATTGGGTTCCTGCCGGGCAATTTGCCGACGATAGAAATTGAGCGATTCTTTGACCGATTGCAATTCAATGTCCACATTTTCATATTGAGCCTGCACTGTGGCAAGTTGTTCAATGACCTTTTGTGATTCATCGTCCACTGAAACAATACCTGTTTTTTCCATGTAGCGTTGTAATGCTTCTTCGGCTTCAGCCAGCTTTTCCTGTTTGGCTACCAATTGTTTTTCCAGAAATTCGCGGGCTGCCTTGGAGCGCGTTCGACTCATGCGCAAATTACGATCGTAGTACGCTCTGGCAAACTGATTGGCAATCAGGGCCGCATCCCGCGGATCGCCGCTTTTAGCGATGATTTTAATGACTTCTGAATCGCGTACCGGCTCAAATTCGACCGTTTTTGTAAGTTTTTGAGTCAGTTCGTCTTCATAGAGAATTTCACGGCCTTCGGGATCATCTTCCGGAGCCCGAATACAGTGCAGAATTTCATTGGTACCATCGTAATACTTTTTTTCCAATAGCGATTTGGCTACGGCATTGGCCACAGAACGCGATTTTAAAATTTCCAGCTCATTATTCAGGTTCTGGGCGAAACCCAGACCGGTGGGATCGAATAATAATAATCCACCCTGACTTTTGCTTTGCGTGTTAACCAGTACAGTGGCCTGCGCCTGGTAAACCGGCTGGCTATTGATGGTGTAAATTACCGCTGTGAGAAAAACAGCAATAAAAGAGACCACCACAATCCATTTACGACGCAGAATGATTTGCAGGTAATCCTGCAACTTCATTACTTCTTCTTCATTTTCCCAACCTGAATAGGGTTGAGCCATTGGCTTTCCGTTACCTGGAAAACCATCGCCATTTCCCATTCTCTCAACACTCATTGTTTTCCCAAATATTAATCAATTGTTTACCTTAATAATTATCCCTGTTCACAGTAGATTAAATTGTTACCAAAAGAATAAACAGATTAAAAAATAACTCTCTGAATCTACTGCTATTTTACTTAAAAATCAAGAAATTACCACACTTGTTTTCGTATCTCAGGCATAAAAATTTTTAATTTCAGCGATCAATTCCTCGATCTCTGCCTGCGTATTGTAGAAATGGGGCGCAATCCGTAATAATCCATTGCGCAAAGAACAAACAATGCCCTTTTCTGTCAGGGTTTTAAAGAGTTGTTCGGAATGATCGACTTTGAAGGAGTAAATGCCCGACCAGTGGGCACGGTCTTTGGTATTGACCAGTTTGATCCCTGTCTTTTCCAGTTCGGTAACCATGAGTTCGCCAAGATGTAAGAGGTGTTTTTCAATATTTTCCAAACCGATCTCGCTCAATAGCTCTACAGAAGCGGAGAGGGCCGTAATGCCTAAAAAATTAGCCGTCCCATATTCAAAGCGTCGGGCATCGGGCAAAAAGGTTAGATCGTAATCCAAAAAATCCCATGCCTTTTCCACAGCCAGCCAGCCTGTAAAGGACGGTTTAAGAATTTTAAACAACTCCGGAGCAATGTACATAAATCCGGCGCCCATGCCCCCCATCAGCCATTTATGCCCGCCATTGGACAAAAAGTCAATCTGGCAGGCCTGCACATCGAGGGGTAAGGCGCCTAACCCCTGGATGCTATCCACTGAAAATAAAATGCCATGTTCCTTGCACATCTGACCGATGGCCTGCAGATCGTTACGAAAACCGCTGGCAAATTCCACATAACTTATGGAAAGCAATCGGGTTTTAGTCGTAATCGCTTGTTTAAGATATTCGATGTCCACAAGGCCGTGGCGACTGGGAATCTTTTTAATGATGACCCCTCGCTGCTCGAGATTTAGGAAGGGATACATGTTGCTGGGAAATTCGCAGTTGGGGATGATGATCTCTTCGCCAGCCTGCCATTCCAGGCCATGGACCAGGTGGTTAAAGCCTTCTGACGTATTAGTAATAAAAGCGATATTCTCGGGCCGAGCATTAATCAGGTCGGCCAGCAATTGGCGCGTTCTGATGCGCAATTCGTCCGCTTTTTGAAATACGTCAATACTGCCAAACTGCCGTTCATCCAGGTACCATTCCAGCCGATCGGTAACGCGAGTGGAAAGGGGCGAAATGGCCGCATGATTTAAATAGATTTTCTGCGCCGTAATTGGAAACAGGGAACGGTAGGATTCAAACATTATTTCCTCGCTTGTTAGGCATTCACTGACCTGAACCCGGAGATTATCGACTCAAATAGTAAATTCCATTAATTATTTTTGCTCTGAGTTTTGGTCGCACTCTACCTTCTGCTTGTTTAAACCAGAACAAAGAAACAAACCGTTCATGGGCTGCAGGGAAAAACGGTTTCATGGTTCGAGATTCCCGGGCTTTACTATTTTTAGAAAATTTAAATTTTTTCTGTTTAAATATCCAGTAAAGATGAATTGGAGACATTGATTGCAATATTGTTTTATAATAGTGACTTGAAAGGGGAAAAACTCTCTTCATTTTGAGGGATTGTTTTAGCACTCACCTCCTAAACCTCTCTCCCAAAAATTGGGAGAGAGGGGAAATAACGCCGGTGTAAGGGATTCTTCTCCGGCTAAAGCGGGATCAGAATGACATGCCGGCATGGGGCCTCCCTGATGGTCATTTTGACCGATGCGCTGAGCGCAAGCGACATGCAGAGCGGAGAAGTCTCGAGCTAAAGCTCGAGTTACGGGCTTTTATGAATGTCAGGCTACCAGATACCAAGCCGCTCAGGCACTACGGGGCACTTCAAAAAATAATTCGTAATTTTTAATTGAACATGCCTTCTCTGCCTGTTGTGTTTTAGGGCAAATAGAAAAAATTGAAATATGTGGCGGAATGGAATAGTTTATTTGTCAGAATTAAGCATGAACGAAGGGAGTTTTATGTTTGTGAAAAAAATGGCTGAGGTGCCGGCACAGCGCGTTCCGGTAGGTCACAAGGCCTTTGTCCAGGTTTTAATCAACGATCAGGAGGCGCCCAATTTTATCATGCGTCGTTTTATCATAGAAGCGCAAGGATTCATCCCCCGCCACACAAATTCTGTGGAACATGAACAACTGGTGCTGAGAGGCAGGGCGCGTATTGGTATTGGCGATAAGGAATTTGAGGTGTCCAGAGACAATGTGATCTTTATTCCGGCTCACGTTGAACACTGGTACAAAAATACTGGGGATGAGCCGTTCGAATTTTTGTGTTTAATCCCCAATAAAGAAGATAAAATGACCCTCCTTGAAAAGCAGGATGACGCAGACTGACGATCAATCAGAATGAAGAGCTTTTTCAGGAATTAAACTCATGGCGCGTTCGCTTAATGCTGTTATGGTCAGCGAGGGGTTGACCCCAGGATTAGCCGAAATCATGGAACCGTCACAGATGTACATGTTCTTGTAACCAAACACGCGGTTGTTCCTGTCAATAACCCCTTCCTGTGCTGTGCGGCCCATGACGGCTCCGCCTATGATGTGGGCTGTTGTCGGAATGCCAAACAGACTTTCGGTGAGCAGAGTAGTGGGATTGCCCCCGGCAATGCGGGCATATTGCCTGGCCAGTTGCTGGGCTTCCGGAATAAAAGCCGTGGGCGCCTTTCCTTCATCCATCGCACTCTTCATGCCTAACAGCCCCCGACTGAAACGCAAGGTGCTATCCAGAGTTTGCATGAAAAGCAAAATTTGCGTGCGTTTAGCCCAGTCATCAACCAGATAGGTCTTTAAAAAGGTAATGGGATGCCGTCCGATGGTTTTTAAGACATTGGCCAAGCGATGGAAGAATGTTGGCCCGGAGACCATGGGCGACATTAAAATGCGCCAGAATCCTGATCTACTGGGATAGCGTACCGGTTCAAGATGGCTGTACACATCGGTTTGTAATATGGAGCCGATGGCAATACCTTCAGAGAAAACGGTTTTTCGGTCGGTGCTTGTAATTCCGATCAGGCTTTCTGAATTTGTGCGCACCCCATATCCAATGCGATCCGAAAGAGCAGGCAACGATTGCTTTTTAAGTTTTAACAACAAGGGCACGGTGCCCAGAACACCGCCGGCAAACACAACCCCTTTACAGGTAAAAGAGCCCTTTTTCTTAAAGTAACGCGTCGATTGTCTCCAGAACACCTGGTAGCCGTCTTGCCCATCGGGACGGCCAAGCGGCCGGATGTCGTACACCTCAGATTCCGGCTGAATAATTGCCCCCTGTTTTTCGGCCAGGTAGAGGTAATTTTTGTCGAGTGAATTTTTGGCATTGTAACGGCAGCCAACCATGCAGCCCCCGCAAAAACGACAGCCAGCGCGGGCGGGCCCCTTTCCATTGAAATAGGGATCTGGAATTTCTTGCTCTGAATCAGCGAAAAAGACGCCCACTGTGGTTGGTTTAAAACTTTCTTCTTTACCCAGTTGTTGGGCCAGTATTTTTAAGGCTTTGTCTCCGGTTTCCAACCTGGGATTTTCCGTGGCCCCTAACATGGTTTGGGCCATTTGATAAAAGGGCATCAATTCTTTTTTCCAGTCGGCCAAATGGGCCCAGGTCGGCGCAGTAAAGAAGGCATCTTTAGGAACCGGCAGGGTATTGGCATAAACCAATGAACCGCCGCCCACGCCCACACCAGAAAGGATGGTTATGTGCCTGAAAAAAGAAAGTTTAAAAAATCCGAAAAAGCGCAGCGCAGGCAGCCACAGCCAGCGTTTCAGGTTCCAGTTGGTTTTGGGGAAGTCGTCCTCTTTCAAACGCTTGCCCTTCTCCAGAACCAGAACACGGTAACCTTTTTCGGAAAGCCGCAAGGCCGAAACTGCGCCTCCGAATCCGGAACCGATGATGATGTAGTCGTACTCGGGCGTCATGGGCACCTCGTCTTTTAAGTAAAATATTTGATGAGCAATTTGATTAATTTCCTCTTGAAATCTGTGTATGGTGGGTACACCCATTTTAACGGGCTGACTTTACCCTGGCGCAGCACGGCGCGTTCGTAGGAAAAGGCTCGAAAACCATAAAATCCGTGAGCGTTGCCAAAACCGCTTTTCTGAACACCTCCGAAAGGCAGATTAAGGTGGAGGTATTGCAGGAGCGCATCATTGATGCAAACGCCGCCGGAATCGGCTTGAGCCATGATCTGATCAACAAAGGTTTTATCGTGCGAAAAAATGTAAACGCCCAGCGGACGATCGAATTGATTGATCAACTCAAGGGCTTGATCTACGGTATTAAAAGGAATCATAGGGAGAATGGGGCCAAAGATTTCTTCGTTCATCAGGTGATTATTAAAGGAATGGATTTTAACCAGGGTTGGCGCTATGAAATTTTGTTGCTCGTCCTGTTCGCCGCCTAAAATGATTTCATCATTACCTGTAGTAACCTCCTGGAGCATCTTTTGCAGGCGTTGGAAATGCTGTCCGTTATTGATACGGGCGTAGGCAGCCTCTAATTTTTGCGCTCGATGCTGTCCGAACATGTGCGAAACTTCGGCTTTGAGTAATTCAGCAAAACGATTAAAAACCGCCTGATGGACGAGGACGTAATCCGGAGCGATGCACGTTTGTCCACTGTTTAAGTACTTGTAAAAAGCCACTTTTTGCGCAGCATCTTTTAGATTGGCGCTCTGGTCGATGATGACCGGCGACTTACCGCCCAGCTCCAGGGTTACGCTGCTCAGATGTTTTGCCGCAGCTTCCATTACGATTTTACCCACCCTGGCAGAACCGGTAAAAAAGATATGGTTAAACGGTTTTTGCAGCAGGGCCTGAGCGATCCGGTAATCTCCCAAAAAAACAGCGACTTCCTGAGGTTCAAAAAGCGATTCGATCATTTCTTTGATCAGTTGGGCGGTGTGAGGTGCTAATTCTGAGGGTTTTACAACAGCACAATTTCCGGCGGCAATGGCCGAGATCAGCGGAACGACACACAAATGGAAGGGGAAGTTCCAGGGAGAGATGATCAGAACCAGGCCGCGGGGCTCGTAGCGAATCCAGGAGCGGGTGGTAATCATGGCCTTGGTGCGCTTTACTTTGCGTGGTTTCATCCATTGTTTCAAATGCCGAAGCGCGTGACGTACTTCGGCCAGGGCAATAAAAATTTCGGTGAGTTGCGTTTCTTCAAAAGGCTTTTTAAAGTCGTTGTACAGAGCCTGGCCAATGTCCTCCTGGTGGGCAATGATCCATGACTCGATCTTTTTCAGGCGCTGTTTTCGCGCTTCCAGACTCTGGCAGTGGGTTTGTTTGCGCTGTTGAAGTTGCAGATCAAAAATTCGGTCGATCTCATTAAGGGCACTGGTCATGTTATCTGCCATGTTTAAAATCCTTTAGTTGTTCATTTAAGAAAAAAATCATTCATGCTGAAGATCAGCCTTCCAGAGGTTCACGATGTTCCAGCCAGTTCGTTGGAATTTTGCGGCCCATGAGGGCGGCCAATCCGCCGACAATGGCGCAGGTTGTGTCCATGTCGCCGCCGGCAGAAACCGTTTGCCACAAAGCCTGTTCAAAATTATGGCCCTGGTGGGCAACCATCCACAGGCAAAAGGGAACCGTATCCTGGGCAGAAACACGATGCCCGGTGCCCAGCGCTTCTACCGCGTAGTCGAAATCTTCTGCAGCAATTTTGCTGGCCAGCAACAATTTCTCTTTTACTTCGCTTTCGGGCGTCCATTCGGCAATCATGCTCATGAACACCGATGCCTGAAAATTCTGTTCCTGCGCAGCCAGAGCAGCGCCCAGAGCCACCGCAATGGCACCGGCCTGTCCCTCGGAATGCGCATGGGTAACCATGGCCGATTTGCGCGCTTCTTTAACCACCCGTTCCAGATCATGATGGAAAAAGGCGCCCAGCGGAGCCACGCGCATGGCTGCGCCATTTCCGAACGAGCCGCCATCGAACAGTTTGGGCGTTAGTGCCCGCCAGTCTCTCCCCTCGCCTATTTTTTTCAATAAATGGGAAGCGCCCCAGCCGTAACCGCGCCACGGTTCCCTAAGATAACGGTAGGCAAACTTTTTGATCAAAGCATCCGGATCGATGGTCCCCTGTTCCTGCAACATCTCCACAATAGAAAGCGTCATGTGCGTGTCATCGGTCCATTTCCATTCGCCGGGAGGTAAAGCGCTGGCATTCAGATATTTTCGATTGGCTGAATTAAAAAATTGCTGCCCGAATGCATCGCCAACCGAAAGGCCTTCTAAGCTTAACATCATCAGGCGGAGGTTGTCTTTCATGATTGCCCCCCATTGGCTCCTTATTATTAATAAATTGCATCAGGAATGGATTCAATGCAAGTTGGGATCTGCAAGAACGGGGGCCAGGAATCTTCCGCGAAGGTGTCATTCCGGCCGAGCATAAGCGAGAGCCGGAATCTCTTCAATCATGTATGGGATTCCTCTCACGAGCCCTCACCACCAAACAAAAATTGGGAGAGAGAGAAATTTAGTCTGGAAATGTAGGGCTCGAGCTAAAGCTCGTGTTACGTTGCGTCTGTAAATTGTCTGCAAATGTAAGTCCCGCTGAATCGGGATTCAAAATGACATGCCGGCACAGGCCTTCAGCGCCTGGGCACAATTCGCCCTTTAACAAAATAATTCGTAATTCGTAATTTTTAATTAAAATTGTTTGCCTGTCCGGCTGGCCAGACGGGCCTGTCCCCGAGGATCGGGATTTCTGCTTCGCTCCAAACGGCTGCGCCTGCCAGGCGGATGCTCTTTGTGGCTGCTTAAATCCCTGCGGAAATGTTTTTGGTTGCGGCTTTGCTGCCATAGGAATTTTTGTTCAAAGTGCAGCGTTTTTTACAATACACGTTTCAACATTCAGGAGGAAAATATGATTACCTTAACCAATAGAGCGATCCATAAAGTAAAACACATTATGGATCAGGAGCAGCTTCACGGCCAGTTTTTGCGAATCGGCGTCAAAGGAGGCGGCTGTTCGGGCATGACCTACGCCATGCATTTTGATTCGCAGCAAAAGGAGAACGACCAGCTTTTTGAGTTTGATGAGGTAAAAGTGGTCGTTGACTCCAAGAGCCTGGTCTATCTGATCGGGGCCACCATCGATTTTACGGATGGTTTAAATGGTTCAGGATTCGTATTCCATAATCCAAATGCCAGGCGTTCTTGTGGCTGTGGCAGCTCATTTGCCGTTTAAATGCCAATCTGCAAAGTTTAAAGCCCTCTTCACAAATTGACGTGGGGAGGGCTTTTATTTTTACAAATGTAACAATTTTTTTTAAATTCCAAAAAAATTAATATATTCTGTTCTTTTACAGGAGTTTTGAGGATGAAATACAAAATAAGATACATTGGCGATCCCATTTTGCGGAAAGTTGCCGAACCGATTAAAGAGTTCGATGAAGAGTTGAAAAAATTAGCCAGAGACATGATCGAAGTAATGCATGTTGAAGACGGCATCGGTCTGGCTGCCCCGCAAATTGGCATTTCCAGACAAATCATTGCGGTGGATGCTTCTGAATTGGTGGATGACGAATACCCCAGAGTATTCATTAATCCCCAGATTCTGGAGTCATCCGGAGAATGGGTCGTAGAAGAAGGCTGCCTGTCCATTCCGAATGTCCGTGAAGAAGTGCGCCGGCCTGAAAAAATCCTGCTCAAATATCAGGATGAGAACGGAGAGTTGTTTACTCAGGAATTTGACGGATGGCTATCCAGAATTTTGCAGCACGAAATTGATCACTTAAACGGCATTTTATTTGTGGATCGGATCAGTCCGATACGCAGAAATGTATTAATTGCTCAGAAAGTAATTCCCGAAACCTATTAATCAGAAAGGATCTCGTTTTGTTCCAGATTGCAACGGTTTCAGAGTTTGGCTTAAATTCCCACCTGCTCATTATCCTTTTGACCGAAAAATTTACCAAAAAACGGAAGAAAGATTTTTCTGTTTTCCCCTCCTGTATTCAAAAAGATCTGCAGTGGTTCTTTAGCGAAGTAAAGGATTTTAAGGGAAAATTCAAAGAGACGCTTCTTTTTTATCCCCGGTTTTCCAAAAGTGTGGAGCGCGTGATGTTCATCGGAGTAGGCGATTCCTACGAAATCGATCCGTACAAATTTCGTGAGGTCGGTTACTTAATTGAGAGTAAACAGCGAGATATTAAGAGTCGCCGTAATCATATCTTTCTTGGAAATTTGCCTGTTTGCAATCAAAAGATTATTGAACACCTTACAGAAGGCATCCTTTACAAACAATATGTGTTTGATGAATTAAAGAGCGAAGCAAAACAGAATCACATTGAACCACGCTACATCTATCTTTGTGGGAAACATGAATATTCTCCCAAATTCAGGCAGGGCGTCATCAAAACCAGAAAGCTCATGTCCAGTGTCTATCTGGCGCGCAATCTGGCCAACATGCCGGCCAATATTGCCACACCGGCTTACATCAAAGATCTGGTTGTTAAGCATTTCAAAAATTACAATCATTGCACGGTAGAAGTTTTTGATCGTGAAAAACTTGAAGCGATGGGCATGCAGGCCATTCTGGCCGTAGCACAGGGTAGTCAAAATGAACCCTATTTACTGGTTATTAAATATCAACCGCCGGAAGCCAAAAAAACAGTGGCCCTGGTAGGAAAAGGTGTAACCTTTGACACCGGAGGGATTAGTATTAAGCCGGCGGCTAACATGCACGAAATGAAATTCGATATGTCCGGCGCGGCAGCGGTTATTGGTGCTATGGATTTTATTGTGGGCCAAAAAGGTCATATGAATGTTTTTGCCGTGCTGCCTCTGGTGGAGAACATGCCTGGCGGCCGGGCCATTCGTCCCGGCGATGTCATTAAATCTTATTCCGGCAAAACCATCGAAATATTAAATACCGATGCCGAAGGGCGCCTCATTCTGGCCGATGCTTTGAGCTACGCTGCCCGTACCTTTGAACCTGGCCTGATGATCGATTTTGCCACATTAACCGGAGCCTGCGTGGTAGCGCTTGGCGATAAACGAGCCGGTCTGTTTTCCAATTCGGAACCATTACGCCAGGCCCTTTTTGAAGCCGGCGAGGATTCAGGCGACCTGCTCTGGCCCATGCCCATTGATGCCATTTACCACAAAGATCTGGAAAGCGATATCGCCGATATCAACAACATCGGAAGCCGTTGGGGGGGCGCGGTCACGGCCGCTAAATTCCTGGAATTTTTTGTGGAAAAACGCCCGTGGGCCCATATCGATATTGCCGGTACGGCCAATGATGTGAAACACATCGATTTTTTAGGTAAAGGGGCTACCGGCTTTGGCATTCGGTTGTTGGCCGCAGCCTTTAAAAAATTAAATCGACTGGCCTGAAAAATTTTTTGAGTAATTGAACCATTCATAGCCCCCGGAAAACCATTCATTTTGAAACAGATGGGGGATTAGGTGTCCGTCTTCAGAGAAGAAAATGGGATGGATGGGGGCACTGGTTTAACTTGCAAACGATTTTTACATGTTCAGTAAATTTTAACAAAGGAAAATGCCATGCTTTCTTTGGGGGAACAGATCGTTTTAGTCATTGCTCTTTTTGTTTCACTCTTTTTGTCTTACAAAACATTTGCCAGAATGGTGCGGGTTGTGCAAAAAGGCCAGGGAAGCCTGACGGTTGAGCAAGTGGGCCGTCGGTTTTTTACAGCTTTAAAAGTATTGATTTTGCAGAGCACAGTGTTAAAATCCAGATTCTGGTTGAGTGTGTTGCATGCCTTCATCGCCTGGGCCTTTATCCTCTATTTTCTGGTCAATTTGAACGATCTCATTCAAGCCTTTGATGAAAATTTCATGTTATTCGGGCACAATATGCTTGGCCACTGGTACCATTTATTTGTCGATATCTTCAGCTTCCTGGCTGTGTTGGCCATGGCTGTGTTTTTAATCCGACGTTTTATTCTAAATAGTCCCCGTTTGCAAATCAGGGACAATGTCAAACTGTTGCCGGAAGTTAATGCCGGTATTAAACGCGATTCTCTGATTGTCGGTCTGTTTATCATGCTGCATGTTGGTTTTCGCTGGATCGGCCAAAGTTTTTACCTGGCTCATGGAGGGGGCGATGTCTGGCAACCAGGAGCCTCGCTTCTGGCTCATCTGTGGCAGGGAATGTCGCCTGAACTTTTAACCGTTTTTCACCATGTGAGCTGGTGGCTGGCTATTGGTTTGATTTTAGCTTTTGTTCCCTATTTCCCGTACAGCAAGCATGCTCATCTTTTCATGGGCCCGATCAACTTTTTCTTTAAAAAGCGTCTGGATGGTTATGCCTTGTTGGAACCCATCGATTTTGAAGATGAGGAAGCCGAGCAGTTTGGGCAGGCTACTATGGCGCATCTGGAAAAAGGACAGTTGATTGACGCCTATGCCTGCATCATGTGCAACCGCTGTCAGGATGTTTGTCCGGCTTACACCACCGGAAAAGAATTAAGTCCCTCGGCCCTGGAGATTAATAAACGTTATTATCTAAATCGGAATGCCGGGCAGTTTCTGGATAATGAGCAGGAATTACCGCCCTTTCTGGAATTTGCGCTTAGCGAATCGGCTCTATGGGCCTGTACTACCTGCGGCGCCTGTGTGGAAGTGTGCCCGGTAGGTAATGAACCGCTTTACGATCTGCTGGGCATTCGTCGCGATCGTGTGCTGATGGAGTCGCAGTTCCCCAAGCAGTTGCAGAATGCCTTTGTGGGCATGGAGCGCAACGGCAATCCCTGGAATATGAACAAGGATCGACTGGCCTGGAAAGAAGCCGATCCGCAGTTAAAGGTACCTACAGTGCAGGAAAATCCCGATTTTGAAATCCTCTATTGGGTAGGCTGTGCTGGAGCATTTGATCAAAAAGGGCAACGCATTGCCAGGGCTTTTACCAAAATCTTAAACGCTGCCGGGGTGAATTTTGCCGTTCTGGGCAACGATGAAAGTTGCACGGGCGACAGCGCACGGCGTGCTGGCAATGAGTATTTATTTGCCATGCTGGCTGAGACCAATGTTGAAAATTTAAACAAGGCCGGTGTTAAGAAAATTGTAACCACCTGCCCGCACTGCCTGCACACTTTGAAGAACGAATACCCGCAGTTTGGCGGCCATTACCAGGTAGTGCACCACAGTCAGTTCATCAGTGAATTACTTTCATCAGGGAAATTGCAGGTGAGTCAGGAGCAGATCGATGGACTTACCTTTCACGACCCCTGTTATCTGGGAAGGCATAACCGGGAATTTGAAGCGCCTCGTACCATTTTAAACGCCGTGAACAAAATAACGCTCAAAGAGATGGAAAATAGCCGTGAAAACAGTTTTTGCTGTGGCGCTGGCGGAGCTCAGATGTGGAAAGAGGAAGAACCGGGCCAGGAAGCGGTGCGGCGCGCCCGGTTAAAACAGGCTCAGGAAATCGATGCCCGGATGATTTCCACAGCCTGTCCTTTTTGCCTGACCATGCTCACGGATGCTTCCAATGAAAGCGGAGCGTCTGTTGAGGTAAAAGATCTGGCTGAAATTGTAGCCGAACGCCTGTGAACTGGGTGGATTTCCGAATAGGCTGATGGGACACCGTTGTGCAAAGTACCTGTCGCGCGTTCTTGCTGTTAAATCCGTCTTCTAAAGCCTTTGCCTAAAACCTCGTGAACGGTGTTGATGATAACAAAAGCCGAAGGATCAATGTCTTCGATCAGTTCGGTGAGTAGCGTGATCTCTTTTCTGGATACAACGGTCAGTAAAACATCGCGGTCGATGTTTTTGTAAAGACCGCGCCCATGGAGAACCGTGGCTCCGCGACTCAGACGCTTTATGATGACTTCCGCAATTTTGTCATTGTGATCCGAAATGATCAGAGCCGATCGGGCATAATCAAATCCATCCAATACAAGATCGATCAGGTGCGACGAAATAAACAGCAGAAAAAAGGCGTACAGAGTCAGAGCAAAAGCCGGTTTATCTCCGGCCAGGTCTTTTAAATAAATGATGATCCCGGCAAAGCTGATGACAAAAAAATCGATCATCATGATGGCCATGCCTGGTTTAGCACCGTAGCGTTTTTGTAAAATGGCCGCTACGATGTCCGAACCTCCTGTCGAGCCCTTAAACTTAAAAATGATGCCCAGGCCTACACCCAATAACACCGAGCCCAGCAAAATCAAAAAAAAGAAATCGTGTTGAAGCAGGTGTTGAACCGTAGCACTCTGATTGAGTCCTTTGTAATGCAAGCCAGGAAATTCTCCTCTGAACAGATCAATCAAAAGGGAGGAAATCGTAAAGCCATAAAAGGTTCGGGCTCCAAAGCGCTTGCCCAGTTCCTTAATGCCCCAGAGGTACAGTGGGATGTTGAAAAGCCAGATTAAAGTACCCACCGGCAATCGTCCACCGCTTAAATAGTGAAAGGCCATGGAAAGGCCGGAAACGCCGCCAGGTACAACACGCGCATCGACCAGAAAGACGCCAATACCCAAAGCCATTAAAATGCCACCGATTGTAATAAAAAAATAATCGGTAAAAACCGAATGTTTAAAAAACTTTCCCATTACATATTCTCCAGATTTAAGATTTAAAAACGGCAAGTTTAAGAATTAATTCACACGAAGTCAATTGTATTTAGGGAAGGGATAAAAAAAAGGGGATTTCCTCATCCCCATGTATCTGGAACAAAAGGCTCTAATCCTTCAAATTGTGGAGTCCTTCCGGGAATCGTAGTTCCATCGTCATGCGATAGGGCGAAACATTTACGCGAAAATTTTCATCGGTATGGAAAAGAATATCACCCTCACGTAAGTTTAATCTTTTTAATATTTCCTTGATATTTTCAACGATCAGTTCCAATTCTCTTTTTTCCATAGCACCCCCTTTCATCCTCAATTTCCATGCTATTTGATGAAAAAAGTTTTTGCAAAGATACAAGGTAAATCTCGTTTTTCACACACGCAAAATAGGAGTGAAATATTAGGTTTTTGTTAATTTTTTGTAAAAAGTTGGGAAGATTTTAAAGGGAAGATGGTTTCTGTCGATATCATAATTTTGACAAATAGGAAGTATTGAAGAAGTTATGAGCTTTAGAAACCTGATTTCCTGCTTGGTGATTTCGATTATTTTTGGCCCTTTGTTTTCACAAAACGCGTACTTTTTTAAGCACTTAACCACACGCGACGGCCTTTCGCAAAGTTCGATTTTATCGATTGCCCAGGACAAGCAAGGCTTCATGTGGTTTGGCACCATGGATGGGCTCAATCGGTTTGATGGGTACTCGGTTAAAGTGTATCGAAAGAAATTTAAGACAACCAGCAGCTTGCAAAATAATCGTATTAACGACCTGAAGGTGGATGAAGATGGAAATATCTGGATTGCGCATGATCAGGGCATTGATAAATTAAATCCGCTGACCGATTGTTTTACTAATTTCAAACAGCCGCAGAACGTTTTGCAAATCGAATTTGTTAATCGTGAGCAACTTGTAGCCTGCACTTTAAATGGACTGTTTTTTTTGGATTTAAAAAGTGGACAAACCAGCCTTCTTAAATCGAAATCTCATGTACCGGGTGTGCTTAAAAAAGTTGGTCATAATTTACTGTTTTTTCAGGGAAATCAAATTTATCGCCTGCAAGGCAGACAATTGAACCATTGGTTAACCCTGCCGGATGTGAACGCTAAAGTCGTAGATTTACTCAAGGTTAAATCGGACTATTTTATTCTGACCAAACATCAATTGATTCGATATGATTCGACTACCAAAACATTCCATGGATTAACGGATGAACTGAAGTCTAGGCTAAAAGGTAAAGTTCCTTTTTTCAATACGATGTTGAAATTGAGTATTCCACAAATCTGGATTGGCAGTAACAACGGGATTATTATTTACGATCTTAAAGATCAAACTTTCCAGGAAATTACCACCGATTTGCCGAGTAATCTATCCAGCAAGAATATTCATAAACTATTTGAAGATGCCACAGGGGTTTTGTGGATTGGAACGTTCGATTCTGGCTTAAATTACCTGGATATTCAGCACCCTACCTTTTTAAATATACTACCTATAATGTCTGGCCAAAAAATATTGTCTGATCGGTTGGTTTACGCTCTTTTACCTGAGCCTGGTAACAAAATTTGGGTAGGAACCGATGATGGGCTGGATTGGCTTAATCTGGCGGACCATAGTGTTACACATTTCAAGCAGAAAGTGACTTTTTCCAGCAATCGTAATAGAGTGCTTGTTAAGGATAGTCGGGGAAATCTATGGATTGGCACTTACGATGGTATAAACTATCTTAATCCTGCAAATCAGAGTGTGCAGGTTTTTAGACCATATGAGCAGGCGGAACAAAACATTGTTTTAGACCTTCTATTTATTGATCCTGATCATTTACTGGTTGGCTTAAAAAATTCCGGCCTTTTTGTTTTTGATGTAACCAACGGGCGTTTTAGTGGCCCTGCCAGAATACTTCGTGGGGAACGTTCTATCACGGCCTCTGATCTGTTCGTTACTGACCTGAAAAAAGACGCGCAGGGGAATATTTATGTAGCAACCTATGGAGATGGCTTGTTTTACTATCGGGCGGACCAGAATGCATTGCAACCTGTGTTCAATACAGATGGGACGGATTTCGAAAAATGCAGATACCTTTATTGTATTTTTCCTGAAACGTCGGATAGAATTTGGTTAGGTACCTTTGGTCAGGGGCTCTATCTATTTAAAAAGAATGCCGGTACTTTGACTGGTTTATCGATGGAAAATGGTTTGCCAAACAATGTAGTGTATGGTGTTCTGAAAAGCTCGGAAAACAATTATTGGGTAAGCACCAACAAGGGTTTATGTTTAGTACATTTGAGAGATGCAGAATATCCTGAATTAAAGGTTCAGCGCATTTTTGATTTTAGCGATGGCCTACCGGATAATGAATTTAATTTTGGCGCCTATTATCAAACTGATGAAGGCTGGCTCTATTTTGGAACGGTAAATGGCTTTGTGTATTTTGATCCACGACAGATAAAACTGAATAAGATGCCTCCTAAAGTTATGATTACCGGAATTAAGGTGAATCATCAGCCGTTGACCCAACTCTTTTCTGCGAAGGAACGACAACAGATCTGGGAGAAAAAGCAACTCCATCTGAAAAACCATCAACACACTGTGGAGATTAGCTTTACAGCATTACATTTTGTCAATCCATTAAAAAATAGATTTGCCTACAGGCTGGAAGGCTTTGAGGAACAATGGAATTACACGGATGCCAGGCATCGTAAAGTTGTGTACAGAAGACTAAAAGGAGGGGACTATCGCTTTTTGGTAAAAGCCGCCAATGCCAATGGCATCTGGAGCCAGGAGATTGCCGCTTTACAACTCCACATTGACAGGGCCATCTGGGAGCGCGCCTGGTTCAAAATCTTTTTATTCCTATTGATCATTGGCCTGGGGTATGTGGCTCATCATTTCAGAACTTTACGTATACGGGAGCGCAATAAACTTCTCAACGAATTTAATCGCAAATTAAAGAGAGAGATCGAAGAAAAAAAGAGGATGATGGTCTCTCTGAATGAAACTCTGGAAAAATTTCAGACTATTTTTGAGAATGTGCCGGTGGGTGTTTTTTATATGGATCGGAAGGCCAATATTACGGAAGTCAATGAAAACTTTGTCAAAATTCTCGGCTCCTCGTATGATAAGCTTCTGGGGCTCAATCTGTTAACCGATATTAATGATGAAAAGCTCAAAGAAGCGGTTAAGAATGCCATGCAGGGCGAGACTGGCTATTATGAAGGGGAGTACACAACAATTACCAGTAACAAAACCCTGCCGGTGCGGGCCATTATCAGGGGAATCCATTCCATAGAAGAAGATATCGTTGGTGCGGTTGGTATTGTGGAAGACCTTTCAGGCGCTAAATTAGAGGAATTAAAAGAGTCCGTCATCAGGAATATTTCGCAAGCCGTGATTACCACCGAAGATATGGGACGTTTTTATCAGATTTTTGGTACAGAATTGTCTAAAATCATCGACACACAAAATCTGTTTATTGCGCTTTACGATGCTAAGCAAGAGGTGTTTACCTTTCCTTTAATGAAAGATGAGAAAGATGCATTCAAATCCGTCCCAGCCAGAGGCACACTCAGCCATCATGTAATTCAGCAGGGAAAACCATGTTTATTCAGAGAAAGGGAAATACGGGCCCTGATTGAAAAAAAAGTCATTAATCAGGTTGGAACTCTGGCCAAATGTTGGCTTGGTATTCCTCTACGCATCGAAAATCAGATTATTGGCGTCCTGGTGGTTCAGGATTATCAGCGGGAAGATGCTTTTACTCCAGAAACATTAAAGTTTCTGGAGGTAATTAGTTCCAGCCTGGCCGCCTCGATTCACCAAAAGCAAACGCGTCAGATTCTTTCTCTGTTAACAAAAGGAATTGCTCAGAGCTCGCTAAACCTTCTTATTGCAGACCGCCACGGTGATATTATTTACAGTAATCTTTATAGCAAGGACAGTATTTTTCAAAATTCATTAAACTTAAAAGACATTCTAAAACACCATTTAGAAGGCGATAGAGCATTTATTGACGAAAGTATTTCAAAGGGCCAAAAATGGAATGGCGAAGTGATGCGCAAATTCAGCGAAAACAACGTGCGCTGGGAGTATCTTTCCATTAATCCCGTGATCGAGCACAAACAGGTAACGCATTTTGTGGTTGTCATTGAAGACATCACCCATGCTAAAAAATTGCAGAACCAATTGCACCAGACGCAAAAGATTGAATCGATTGGTACCCTGGCCGGCGGTATTGCCCACGATTTTAATAATCTGTTGACGGTCATTAATGGACATGCCGAGATCGCTTTGTTGAAACTCAATCAAAATAAAAAGGTGCATTCCGATATCGTTTCCATTCTTCACGCCGGAAAGCGGGCAGCCAATCTAACGCGCCAGTTGCTGGCCTTTAGCCGCAAACAGATCTTCAAAGCCCAGCTTTTAAATGTCAATGATGTTATTCAATCGATGGAAAAAATGCTGCGCCGCCTGATCGGCGAAGATATTATAATTGAGATTGAACTGAGTCCTACTATTCCCATGATTAAGGCCGATCCCAGTCAATTGGAACAGGTGCTGTTGAATTTGATCGTAAATGCGCGTGATGCCATTAAAGAGCAGGAAAAACTAAGTAAAAAACAGTTAAAATTAATTACTATTAAAACAGAAAAGGTGTTTGTGGAAGAAACCGAGATCATTGGCGAAGATTTGGAAATCGGTTATTATGTGCAGGTTTCCGTAATTGATAGCGGAATAGGAATGGATGATGCAACACGTCAAAAGGTTTTTGAACCATTCTTTACTACCAAGGAGGTAGGTAAAGGAACTGGCCTGGGACTCTCAACGGTCTATGGTATTGTCAAACAAAACCAGGGCTTTATTAAAGTGGAGAGTCAGCCAGGAAAAGGTTCCAGATTTAGTGTTTTCTGGCCTGTGGCTCAGGAAATTGAGGTGAAAACTCCATCCAGAGACGAAGAGCAAGATGTGGCTTCGGGCCAGGGAAAGGTATTGGTCGTTGAAGATGATGAATCGGTTCGTGAATTCATGAGAGATATTTTGAAACAATTCGGATATACGGTGTTCTGTGCTACCAACGGCCAGGAAGGCGCAGAACAGATCAAGAAAATTAAAGACAAATTAGACCTGGTGATTACCGATATGATTATGCCTGAAATGAATGGTAATGAGCTGGCTGAAATAATTCATCTCCATCATCCGGAATCAAAAATCCTGTTTACTTCCGGTTATGCGGAAACCCATATTATTCAGAATGAACTGAACCATGATGGCACCTCATTTTTACACAAACCATTCACCATTGTGGAATTTACCCAGGCGGTAAAAAAGTTATTGGCCAATTAAGGATTTTACCAATCATCGCCCACTATGCCCCTCCCATTAAAGCAAGATGCCCCTTAGGGCAAACAGTATTGTGCTTCGATCTCTATTTAATTTGATTCCTTTGTCGGGCGCCCATTTTCTGTTTCATTTTTTGGCATTTAATGCTTAAATTGTGCGCTCAAAAATTTATGAAGAGGTTCAGACGTTTTATGAAAACACAGTTTCATTGTATTCCCTGTATTTTACGCCAGACGATCGAAACGGTCGATCTGGCCACTGAGCAGCAAGAGGTCAAAAGACAGATTGTAAATAAAGTGCTGGACTATTTAACCTCCGTTGATTTCAATGATCCCCCGCCGGTCATTGGCAAGCAGGTTTATAGCATCATTCATCAGTTGACGGGTAATCCGGATCCCTATCACGATCTCAAATTAAAATACAATCGGTTAGCGCTATCCTTTTATGACGATCTGTTAAAGATCATCTACCGCAATCCGGAGCCGGTACAGATGGCAGCCAAATTAGCCGTAGCGGGAAATATTATCGATTTTGGCGCGCAGGTGAGAGAGTTAGACCTTTACCAGACCATCCATTCTGTGGAAGAGCTTTTTTTCGAAATTAATGATTATGAAAAATTTATTGCAGATTTAAGCCGTTCCAGGAAAATACTGTATCTGGCCGATAATGCCGGTGAAATTGTCTTTGATCGCTTGTTCATCGAGATTTTACAACGCTACTATCCGGAGCTGGGCCTGGAGTTCACCGTAGCCGTGCGTGGCGCGCCCATCATTAACGATGCCACGCGTGAAGACGCCAAAATGGTTGGTCTGGATAAAGTGGCCAAAATCGTAGATTCCGGTGACAGCGCGCCGGCAACGGTTCTGGAAAACGCTTCGTCTGAACTGAAACAAGCCTTCCAGCAAGCCGACCTGATTATTTCCAAAGGCATGGGCAATTACGAAACCCTGGATGAGCGCAATGAACTGATCTATTATTTGTTACGCGTAAAATGCCCACAGGTGAGTCAGGTAATCGGTGCCAGAGAGGGTAGTCTGGTTCTGAAACGGAACGAAAATGTGAAAGACTGAGGCGGACCAGCCTTTTCCCAATTTGTAGCGCCACTTTCAATTATGAATTATTTTGTGAAAGGGCCGATTGTACCTTAATGAGGAAGGCTCGCGTGTGGTGTATTATTTCGAATTCCAGCGTCAAACGTAACTCGAGCTTTAGCTCGAGCCCTACACTGCCAGACTAAATTTCCACCTCTCCCAATTTTTGTTAAGTGGTGAGGGCTCGTGAGAGGAATCCCATACATGATTGAAGAGATTCCGGCTCTCGTTTATGCTTGGCTGGAATGACACCTTCGGGGAAGATGCCTGGCCATAAGATTTATCCGCTCTGTCCCGACGTAGTCGGGGCATCGGTAGAAATGACAGTTAGTGAGAGCCGGTGCTGCCTGTCATTCCGGGTACCCGATTTATCGGGTAGGAGAAATCCCCAATGCCTAACGTCTGTAATGAAATGTTCAGTTGGTCACCTGTTCGATGCCCGCAATCAGCTCTTCGATGTCGAATGGTTTTTCGATGTACAGGCTGGCGCCAATTTCCAGAGGATTGGGCTTAATGTGCTTAATTTCCACAGCACTGATCATAATGATGGGGATCTGGTCATCTAAAGATTTGATCTGCCGGATCAACTCAAGGCCGTTCAAGCCGAGCATTTTAAAATCCACCAGAATGCAGTGGGGCTTTTTTGAAGCCAGATAACCTTCCACCTTAAACGGATTGGAAAGGACATCTACCTTAAAGTTTTTCATTTCCAGAATGTTTTTTAAAGAATTGACAAAAACATAATCATCGTCAATGGCTAAAATGTGCTTCATGGCCTCACCTGACATTATTTAAATCTATCATTATTTAAATATGTTGTAAAAATGGAATATGATGCAAAAAATATTTTACGGAATTGAGCCGGAATGCTGCAATCGTCTTTCAAAAACCGGCTTTTCTCCATTGTGATGAGAAAAATCTTTGTAAGCAACTAAGGCAGCATAGCCGCAACCAAAAGTGATAGAAACTGTTTTAATCACAATTATATTTCGCGCAGATTTAGCAGATATTCGCAGAAATAATTTAAACCAATTCTTCAACACGTCCTCCCTAAAACA